>JAVZMI010000007.1 GCA_038883335.1 Candidatus Bathyarchaeia archaeon | reverse complement strand
CGAGGCGCATATTCAAAGAGGTGGAAGTCTACCTGCTCAAATTTTCCACTATCTCACTCCTCCGCCATATAGGAGTAAACATACTGTAGGGGGCACTCCTATGCTGGTATGTTTCTCGGGAGTGGACGGTTCAGGTAAAACTTCACACGCAAAGGCTTGTGTGAGAAAACTCGAATTGTTGGGGTATCCATGTCGATACGCATGGTGCAGGTGGGTTAGGCTGGTCACATATCCTCTGACAATCTGCGTGAGCCTTTTTTTCATGCTCCGAAGTAGGAGGTTTAGTATAAGGCGTCTGAAGAGCGACTTCTACGAGAATAAGAAAAAATACCTCAGGAATAAATTTTTGGCGGCGGTGTGGGGTTATGTAACTCTACTTGACTATAAGATAATCTATCTTTACAAGATTAAGTTGCCAGCGGCTTTAGGAAAGACAGTCATCTGCGACAGATACATATATGATTGGATCGCCGACATGCAGCTCGACGGGTTATACAAAGAGAATGTTGCGAGAATAGTTCTCAAGATATTCCAGAAACCAGACTTAACTTTTGTTCTAGATGTCGCAGAGGAGCTTTCAATTTCAAGAAGAAAGTACGACACTCTAACTTTGATGGAAGCAAGGAAATCAAGGGAGATATACCTCAACCTCTCTAAGAGATATTCTTTAACGCTCATTCCAAATGATGGCACGTTTACTGAGACCCACGAAAGGATTATGAAAACAATCTTAAAGGCAATATGTTGAAGATGTAATTGTAGCCTCCCCTCCAGAAGCCGTGCATCGAGGCGAGGCTGAAGAGGATGTTAAACTCTGTACCCCAGTTGCGGGCTGTGAACACCTGAAGGTCGGCGTAACTGATTTGAGGGGCCACCTCCTGTAACCTTGTAAAACTTGGTGCAATCCAGTAAATGTTCAAGAGAGCGAAGGAGATCGAGAGTACGCATAGATTTCTCAGGATGGAAATCTCTCTAAAGCCTGAAACCAACTTTACAAGGAGAAGGACGGCTAATGCGAACAATGCCAGTAAGAGAGTATGTAGTGATAAAACGCCAACGAGTGTGAGCAGAAATGTCAGTTCCACTGTGCTTCTGAGCCTATGTGAATCAAGAAGACGGATAATTCCTTTAACGACAAAGGGCATAAGAGCGTAAGCCAGTATTAGATCCAGATGTCCTGCCATAAACCTGACATAGAGGAATGGATTGAGCATATAGAGGAATCCAGCAAAGAACTTGCCAGCTACACTCTCGGTTGGGCAGAGCCTATGAGACGAGACGCCGGATAGGAAGAATGCGAGAACCATCAAAGCCTTCTCGATAACCCAAACGGGAAGTATGAAACTACACAACTTTAGGAATAATTTATAGGCGATGAAGGAGTTGAAACTTGGCTCTAAACCGTAAATGTAATCCCATATTCTTATATTTGGCCCGAAGACCATATCCAAAGTTAGAACGTATCCAGGCAGTAGGAGATCCCAGAGCACTAGCAATGTAACCGTTAGATAGACGAGAATGTAAAAATAGGCCGACCTAGTTTCTTGACCCTGTCAACCCTGTGGCGTTTATACATCCTTTATCTTCATCTCATCTTCTTCGAGCTGAACACTCCCTTCTTCATCTCGTAACTTTTTTTAAAAAAAGGTTCACTTGGCTGCTTTATCAAAGAATTATATGAGATGACCTAGTGAATTATCGTGTCATGATGTGGCATTGTTTAGTTGCATATTGTATTTGCATAATTTTAATTTTTTACTCGAAAATAGAGCCTTACAATGAGGGTTGAGCTAAATAGAGTATTAAATGCTGGCGAATTTGTGTGGGAGTCCCCTACTCTAAAACTGAGATAGACAGTTTTAACTGCATTAATGTTCTAGTTTTTCCGTAATAGACTTGAATCCTCTTCGATAAGCCTCAAAAACAGCTCCCTAAAGTTTTTCTCATCATCGAACTCAACGCGTCTACATTTATCGAATCTCTCACCATATTTAGAGATAAAAAACCATTCCACCACCTCGACATTGAAATACTGAACAAAATATAAATTCAAACATCTATGGTTTATATGAAGTTATGTGGTAGTTGCCAAAGGAAGATTCACTAAAAAGGAAAATGGTGAGGTTTAGTTGAAGTTAAGGGGGCACTACCAAGAAAGCCTAACTCCATGCCTTGGGGGGGGGTTTAATGCCTGAAAAAGTGCTAGTGACGGGTGGGGCTGGTTTAGTCGGATCTGAATGTTGCAGGGTATTTTCTGAAGCCGGGTATGAGGTAATCAGTGTTGATAATTATATGAGGGGTAAAATCTTCGGTGGTGAAGCGAATACCCGTGATACCATAGCCAACTTGTTGAAAGAATATAACATTGAACACCACGAGATGGATCTAAGAGATGAAAAGATAATTCCGTTGATTCGGAAAGCTGACGCGATCATTCATACTGCGGCGCAACCCTCACACCCCAAGTCGATCGAGATTCCGCTGGAAGACTTTCAAATTAACGCTTGGGGAACTTTGTTTCTACTTGAAAACATTCGGAAACATAATAAGGACGCAGTCTTCATTTTCTGTTCAACGAACAAGGTATATGGTGACACTCCAAATTACTTCTGCTATAAGAAAGTCGGCAAACGGTTTGAGCCAATCGACCCAACCCTCAGAGACGGATTTAATGAGACACTGCGAATAGACAGGTGTATGCACACGCCGTTCGGCGTGTCAAAAGTTGCTGGGGATTTGTACACTCAAGAATATGCTCTGCTTTACGGTCTGAAGACAGGCGTATTCAGGATGGGCTGCATCACTGGCGGGGCTGCGAAGGCTGTAGAGATGCATAATTGGGAGCCTTACTTCATTAGGAAGGCACTGACAGGTGAGGTATTAACTATTTATGGTTATGGTGGATATCAGGTCAGGGACGTTATCCACGCTCGCGACTTGGCTGAACTTTTTTACGAGTTCGTTAAAAATCCACGTAGGGGGGAAGTATATAATGTGGGTGGGAGCAGAGACAACTCAATCTCTCTTCTGGAGTCGTTCGACCTCATAGAGAAGATTACGGGTAGAAAAATAAATTCAAGAATGGAAGCCGAGAGAGAGGGAGATCACATCTGGTGGATCTCAAATATAAACAAAGCCAAGTCACATTACCCTGGATGGAGGGTAAAAAGAAGCCTTGAAGAAATATTCAAAGAGATATACGAGGTTTTGCGCGAAGCCTTAGAATCAGGCAGAAAAAGAGACGATGGTTAATCTTAGATAGAGAATGGGGGATCTCCTTTCTAGAACCGGTTAGCGCTTAGTGTTCGTGCTTCCAAGGCGTGATGCCGAGGACTTCGTCGTTGACGAGGGGGTCCCACCACTGCTTATTAGCAGAGTACCACCTGACGGTCGCCTCCAGTGCCTCTTCAAATCTATGTTTTGGCTCCCAGCCTAGCTCTCTCCTTATCTTCGAAGAGTCTAGACTGTATCGCACATCGTGCCCAGGCCTATCTTCCACAAAGGTTATAAGCCCTTCTGGCATCCCCATAACTTTGAGAATGGCTTTAACAACCTCAATGTTTTGAAGTTCCACTCCAGAGGATACATTGTATACCTCGCCAGGCTTACCACAATCTAGAAGCTTCTCAAGAGCATCACAGAAGTCGATTACGTAGATCCAGTCTCTAACATTTTGGCCAGTTCCGTAGACCGGTATAGTGAGGCCTTTGGACGCTCTAATAATAGTTTTAGGGATTAGTTTCTCTGGGAATTGGTAGGGGCCGTAATTGTTGGTACATCGCACCACTGTCAAGTCGAGGCCGTAGGTTCGATGGTAGGCTAACGCTAACATATCTCCACAAGCCTTTGTAGCGGAGTAGGGGGAGGAGGGTCTAAGTCTGTCTTCTTCCCTGAAGGAACCCTCCACTATATCTCCGTAGACCTCATCGGTGGAGACCTGTAGGACCTTGACATGAAGCCTTCTAGCTGCCTCCAACAAAGTGAAGACGCCTAGGCAGTTACTCCGGAAAAAGGGGACTGGATCGGCTATGCTTCTATCGACATGAGTTTCCGCTGCGATATTGACCACTACGTCGACCCCACTCAATATCTCGCCGAGGAGGCGACTATCGGTTATGTCTCCTCGGATGAACTTGTACCTTTCACACTCGGCGAGATCAGCAAGGTTGGCTCGATTTGACCCCATGGATAGGCAGTCGAGATTCACAACCTCCACATCTCTACGCTGGGTGAGAATGTACCTTATGAAGTTGCTGCCTATGAAACCCATACCACCCGTGACAAGAAGTCTCATATTGTCGAAGCACCCTTACAATGACTACGAACCTAACTCTAAATAGATCCCCCAAAAGATAAAAATTCAGTAGACACAGCCCTCAAAGCACCCCACGCCTGCACGAGAAGTAGAAAAATAGATCGGCGACGAAAGATTCAATATCTACTAAATTCATTGGCTGAGACTGGCAGCGGGGGTCGCCAAGCATGGTCAAAGGCGCAGGACTCAGAATCCTGTCCCGTAGGGGTTCGAGGGTTCAAATCCCTCCCCCCGCACCAAGCCTATTTTCCAGTTTAAGTTTTTATTTTAAGGTTATTTTTGCAAAAGGACTTGTGTCCAAGATTCTATCTTTTGATAATTCTCACTAAGATCGGTGCGGTGATAAGCATAATTATTCCATAGACAGTAGAAGGCAATGCCACTTCAGGATCGAAGAATTGTAGAGCCACAGCTGCTCCGACGCCGAACTCTTTCATGCCGATAGTAAACATGTAAGTTTTGAGTTCTCCATTAGGCATCACCAGTTTTCCGGTGATAAAGCCGATTAGATAACCACTGAGATTCAGAACCAGCAACAACACAGCCAACCAAATTATGCTCATGTTTAGGATGACCTCAGCGTTACCCGATGCCACAGTGAATATCAACAAGATCACCATCACCGAGGATAGAGAGTAAAACTGTTCTTCATGCTTCTTCAAATCTTGGAACTTTGTTCTGAGTAGGGAGCCTATGATGACAGGTAATGCCACAATTAGCAGTAATTCTTTCAGCATCCCACCTGTGTCTATGACCACCGACTCCCCGGCAAGTAATGAAAGCAATAGTGGCATAATGAAGGGTGCTACCAAGATTGAGCTTCCCATTATGGCTGTAGCTAGAGCAAGGTTGCCGCCTGCGAGATAAACCATCAAAGCAGACGTTATCTCAGAGGGAGCACTACCGATAATCAAAATGCCCATTGCAGTGCTACGATCCCTTGCCAAATATGTCAGTGAAAACGCTATAATCGGAATCGCTGAATACTGAACTATTAAGACAGCCAATATTTTCTGTGGGGTATTCACTACTTTTACAAAATCTTGGAGGGTGATCGTTAAACCGAGGCCTAAGATCATCACAAATAGAATGAGGCCTACGTAGTTCGAAAGGAAAGAAAACTGAGGAAACAATACACCGATAATAGCGAAAATAATTACCAAAACCAAAAGATTGTCATTGACCCATCTAGATAACCCCATAATTTTTCCTATTAAAATAAGGTCCTAATTAATTAAATCACCAAGAGCTGTGCTATCCCATTCTATTATGAGCAAACTTTAGGGTAGATTCTTGCCAAAAATGAGTATAGATAAACGCGTGTAATTTGAACTTGTATATTATTCTATTCCCCCACACTTTCGCGCCTATCTTCACTGTGTACGGAGAATATGGTAAACGACTGTTCTGGTAAAAAGTCGAAGTCCTCTTTCAATTGGTATCCGGCCTTATGCATCTCTGCCATTATGACTTCTTTCGGGACAAAATGCCCAAACATTCTTATGGAAACTGAATCCGCCGCTATGTTTATACTCTATGATTGCAATCCTTCCTTCTGGTTTCAGCACGTCTCTCAATTTTCTAAAATAGTCTACACGATTTGGCAGATGATGAGTCACATTTCGCATAAAAACTAAATCTATACTCCTTCTAGGTAGAGGTAGCGCATCTTCTGTAGCAAGGATTGTTTCAATGTTGTCTAACCCTTTCTCTTTAGACTTATCCCTGATAAATTCCAGAAATCCGGGATCTATATCAACAGCAAACACTCGACCTTCTCTTCCGACTGCATCAGCGAACCGTAGAGAAAAATATCCTCCCCCCGCTCCAATGTCGGCAACTGTTTGTCCTGATTTTAACTTTAGTGCTTCTAATATTTGATCTGGTTTGCTTTTGGGGTCAGACGCTTTCCTATTAAACATCTCTGCCTTAAGATTTTTCATGTTCCACAGATCTCATAAACAGTTCTGAATGCTCGTACTTTTAAGTATTCCTTGGAAACATAAAAAGGGACTCAGTATCTTCAAATCTTTATTTTGGGTAAAAAATCGAGAATTTAAAGAGATACTCGTCTTAATTAGTCGTGATACCCGATACCTATTCTTATCGCGCTATGGGATATGCTTGCACCTTTTTTAGTCTTCGGAAATGTCAAATATTTGGCTTATATCGCGAAGGTAAAATTGGATAGCCTAGGTTTCAACTTTAAATCTATCAATGTAGCAGATTATACTGAGGCGTCGTAGACTATGGATGAGGGGAGAGAGGAGAAGCTCCTCAAAATTAGGGAGCGTATAAGGGGGCGTATCTCGGAGCTTGAGCAGGAGATAGATCAACTTAAAGAACTTTTGGGGCTTGTAGAGGAGTACGCCTCGAGTAAGGTTGCGCTGGCTGCTGAAGCCCCAAAACCTACTCCAACTGTCCCCCTCCCACAAACTTCCCCTCCCATAACCGAACAAGCCCCCCCCACCTACGAGCAGATAACTCCCCTCAAGGCCGCAGACGGGACGCTTCTTGGAAGCTTATTCCTTGGGAAGAATGAGATGAAGGTCACTCCTGCTGAGAACATGAAGTTCAGGGTATCTACGCCCCCATTCCAGCAGTTCCTAATTAGCAAGGTGTTAAATGCGATGGCAGCCAAGGATCGGGAAGAAGCTGTGCAGGGTGTGATCAAGCCGGAGGATATTCTAAGTTATCGGATCCACCAAGATGGGGACACTTTGAGAGAGCTTGTCATAAGAAACTTGGGAGACGAGCAAAGGATAGTTACCTTGAGGAATTCCATCCGTTGGACATTAGAGAAGATGTGGGAGAAGATGAAGCTTAGAAGCTAAGCTTTCTGCTCCGTTAGCGATTTAACCTCAAAGTTCCTCCTCTTGGCGTGTTATAGGGTTCCAAACTTTACGTCCCTTTGGCTCCTTCTCAGCCTCAACCATGAGGCGGCGATTCTTGCCTTTGAGGGGTATTAGGAAGTACTCGTATATTTTGCCTTTTTCATCAATCAATGTAAGCTTCCTCTTTTCGTCGGCTAGCTGTAATGTTTCAGGGTCGAGGTATTTACAGAGCACATACCGCCCTCTAGATTCGAGAGCTCTGACTTCAACTCTACCAGTCCTACTCTTCGTTAAAACTTCCTCTGAAAAACTCAAAAACCTAGACCCCCTACCGAGTCTCAACCTAACTTTTAGCTCTGAGTCTTTTAGCTCTTCCGATATTTTTTGGAGACTTTATTAGTAGATTCAGAGTAGATTAAATCAGCTGGGCATGTTTGGGGGTCCTTTATTGGAGAAAGTTCAAGTTGAGGGTCGTCTGTTCTATAGGCTAATGTATCCTCGTCCAACCATCCTAGTGACATGTGTTGATCCATCTACTGGGAGGCCTAACATTATTACGCTCGCGTGGAGTACTCCCCTCTCATTCACCCCCAGCCTAGTTGGTATATCCATCTCGCCGCAGAGGTACTCCCACGACCTGATAGCTAAGACAGGAGAATTCGTTGTAAACATTCCCACAGCAGCCATAGCTGCACAGGCTCTTATATGCGGTAGGATCTCTGGGAGGGAGGTTGACAAGTTTCAAGTTTCAGGTTTGACGCCGAAGCCCTCTCGACGAGTTAGGCCGCCTATCATAAATGAGTGCGCCGCGCATCTCGAGTGCCGAGTTGTCAACAGTATAACAACTGGAGACCACACTCTATTCGTCGGCGAGATTCTAGCGGCTTATGCGAATAAAAACCTCCTTCGAGGGGGGCTTATAAACAACGAAAAGTTCAGAGCTCTCCTCCACCTAGCCGAGGATCACTTCACTACTACCGTAGAAGCAACTCTCACACCTAAAATCTAGGCTTCACAGCTCAGTCCCGCCGAACATTCGGAGAATCTTGTAAGTTGTGTTCCTTTCGGCTGGAATTCGGCCGATATCGCGTATAAGCCTCCTTATCTCCACAGGTGAGAGGTACTCTCCAGCCGTAGCCCCAGCAGCTCTGGATATATTCTCCTCCATAAGTGTTCCGCCAAAGTCGTTCGCCCCCGCATTCAATGCCACCTGCGCGAACTTAAGGCCTAGCTTAACCCATGAGACTTGGATGTTGTCAACCCACCCATTCAGGAAGATTCGCGAGACAGCGTAGATCTTCAGGTCTTTTATGCCCGTGGCTCCAGGTCTGGCGTTTCCTTCTAGAAAGATCGGGGCTCTCTGATGGATGAAGGATAGAGGGATGAACTCGGTGAAGCCGTGGGTCTCTTTCTGAATCGCTCTCAATAACTGGAGATGCTCTACACAGTCCTCAGACTCGTCGATGTGACCGTACATCATGGTAGAGGTTGAGGGGATTCCAAGTTTATGAGCTGTCTTGATGATCTCGACCCATAGGTGGGTAGGTAACTTGTTTGGGCATAGAGTCCTTCTCACCCTCTCAGAGAAGATCTCCGCAGCCGTCCCGGGTATGCTACCTAACCCCACCTCCTTTAACATTTTGAGAACCTCTCTGATCGGCAGGTTCGCCCTTTGCGCTACATGGTAGATCTCCATCGGAGAGAAGCCGTGGATATGTATTCCCGGAGCTGCAGCCTTAACCGCACTAATTAATTCTACGTAATAGTGGGCGTCGAGGGTAGGGTTACATCCCCCCTGAATGCAAACCTCGGTGGCTCCGCGCTCCCAAGCCTCTCTCGCCATCTCCGCCACTTTTCCTATTGAAAGAGTGTAGGCGTCTGGAGCTCCAGGTAAGCGGTGGAAGGCGCAGAACTTGCAACCTACGGTGCAGATGTTGGTCAGATTTATGTTCCTGTTTACAATGTAGGTTACGATATCTCCTACACGTTTGCGCCTCAGCCAGTCTGCGGTTAAGATGAGGCTCCAGAGGTCCCTCCCCGAGGTCTTCATAAGTTCAATACCCTCCTTCGGGGAGATCTCTTTCTCGTCAAGGGCTCTATCCAGTATCGCCGCCACGATGGGGTCTACTTGAGAGAGGAGGTCTTCTATGAGGCGGCTTAGGCGAAGTGAAATGACTCCCTTCAGCGCTCCATGAGGGTCTATAATTTATCCCACCTTCACGTAACCTTCCTCATCTATTCGGCTTAGGATGAGGTCCTTAAGCCCCTCAGGTATGAAGCCTTGTTTTTTTGTAATGAACTCCGGGTAAATAGGCAAGCGCTCTTTTAATACAAATCCTGCTCTCTCGGTCACCTCTTTAAGTCTATCTATGCTTGGCCAAGGGGCTTCAGGGTTGATATAGTCTATAGTCACAGGAGATATCCCTCCCCAGTCATTCACCCCCGCCTGTAGTAGGATCGGCTGGATTTCTGAGTTGAGGTTTGGAGGGGCTTGAATGTTCACCTCTCCACCTAAGATTAAACGCGCTACAGCTAAAGTCTTGGTCACTTCAAGTGAGGATGGCTCTGCAGATTTCTCCATCGGCGTTCCAACTCTAGCTTTGAAATTCTGTATCAAAACCTCCTGGATGTGCCCATACTGTTCATGAAGTTTCTTAATCGCGAACAAAGAGTCCACACGCTCTTCAAGTGTCTCTCCAATCCCTATGAGGAGCCCTGTGGTGAAAGCTACCCTCTGGCGGCCTGCATCCTCTATTACACTTAGGCGACGCTTTGGCTTCTTCCCCGGGCTTAGCTCATGAGGTCCCCCCTCACCGCAGAGCCTTTCACTAATGCTCTCCAGCATTAGCCCCATGCTGGCGTTAACCTCTCTCAACTCAGCCATCTCCCTTGGAGTTAGTATGCCGGCGTTGCTGTGGGGTATAAGCCCGGTTTCTTCAATTACAAGTTTGCAGGCGTCATATAGGTAGGCTATTGTATTCTCGTAGCCGAGGGCCCTCAACCTCTCTCTAACCTCTGGGTAGACCTCCTCAGGCTTCTCTCCCAACGTGAATAGCGCCTCGTTGCAGCCTGCCAACATCGCCTGCTTAGCTATCTTTAACACCTCTTTTGGTGTCATGAGCTTTGCGTCTGTGTCTTTAGGTGTCTTTCGGAATCCACAGTACCTGCAAGCGTTACGGCAGAGGTTTGTGAGCGGGATGAACGCCTTCCTTGAGAAGCTTGTTGTGATCCCTCTGCCGTGAAGCCGTACCTTCAATGCCGTGGAGGTCAAAGCTGGAAGATGCTCCTCACCTATGTGCATAAGCTGGTATGCCTCCTCCCTCTCTATGCCGCCGCCTCCAGCAGCCTTATCTAAGACCTCTCTAACCCCCTCTGGTAGTTTCACCGACCAGTCAACCTCCACTCCTGACCTTGTAGGATAGGACTACATCCTCGCCGCAGACTTCCATCCCGAGAAACTCCAACTTGAGGGCATCGCTTATGGAAGCGTAGCCCTTGCCCTCAACAAGTGTGACAGCGTCTACACCGCCTAACATTATTGGGGCTATGGCAACTTTGACCTCGTCTATCAGACGCTCTTTTACCATGCTCCAGATAAGGGTTCCACCACCCTCCAGTAGGACAGTCTGTATCCCTCGCTTCCAGAGTCTGTCCATAAGTACGCTGAGATTCACCCTCCTACCTCGGCCAGTGACGATAACTTCACATCCTGCCTCCTTCAAAACTTCAATTCTCCTTTTCGAGGCGCACCCGGCCACGGCGATTATGGGGTTCCTTTCTCTCTTTATGCTCAGAAATTTAGAGTTTGGGGGAGTTCGAGCTTGGCTGTCTACGATGACGGGAACTGGATTTCTGCCATTAACTCGTCTAGCTGTCAACTTTGGGTCGTCGACGAGTAAAGTGTTGATTCCAATCATTATGGCGTCAACGTTGGCCCTTAACCTGTGAACTCTACCCAGATCCTCCTCGCAAGAGATCCTTGAATCTCCAGACCTACTGGCAATCTTTCCATCCAATGTCATAGCAGCGTTCAATATGACATAAGGCCGCTTTGCCCCTGACATCAAAGTTTAGTACCCTCGCAACCTGCCATAAACTACCTCCCCCCCAACAAGCACAGCCTTCACATTATCTGGCCTGACCCTGTTAACTAGGGCTGATAGTGGTTCACAGAGTGGTCTTAGATTCGGGGCATCTGCGTCTATAATTACGAGGTCGGCAAACTTTCCCTCCTCGATAGAACCTATCCTGTCCCCCAGCCCCAAAAGCCTCGCAGCGTTGATGGTTACCATCTTGAAACTCTCCCGCGGCGTGAAGGCGTCTAGGCTTTCAGCCTCTGCTCTGATGAGCCGCGTAGTGAACTCCATCTCCCTGAAGAGGTCTGGCGAGTTAACCATAACGTTATCCGACCCTAAAGCTACAGTTACTCCCAACTCTAGTAGCCTCCCGATTGGAGGGAACCCCAACCCTAGGGCAGCATTAGCCCTAGGGCAGCAGACCACAGGGACACCCGCTTCTCTAACTCTGCGTAGATCACCCCCTCCTGCCTTGGTAAGGTGTACAAGGAAATCCGCCTTCAAATATCTAAGAGCTCTCTCAACGTCACTTAAACCACTCCGCCTGATGGAGGTGTCGATAGTCATTTGATGTTCAGCTACATGTGTGGCAATAATTACTCTGCCTTTAAAATGCTCCGCGATTTCTTGTAGAGCGTGGTCTGTGAACTCGTTTGGGCTACTGAGGCCCAGACCCTCCGCGTAGTTAAGTATCCCCTCAACTTCTTCCATCATCTCCGTGGGAAGCCTCTCCTTGCCGGCTTGTAGAGCTGTCTCCGAGAATTGGAAGTTCGGTCTCCCTAAAGTTAGAACTCTTATGCCTAAGCCCTCAGCCGCAGCCTTAAGCAGCCTTACACCCTCGAGGCCCCCCTCTCTAAAGTCGGCGAAGGTTGTGACACCGCACCGCAACATGTCTCGGATCGTGTCCCTCATGGCTGAGACTAACCTCTCCGGGGGAGTCTCCCTTAGGATCTTATGCTTTAGACCCAGAGGGGGCTGCACAAGTTCGCGCAGACCTCTAGTTGGGGCAACATCCTTGGCGACAGAGTCGCCCACATGTGTGTGGGCGTTTATAAGCCCAGGAACCACCAGACACCCCCTTAGATTGCTGACCGTTACCCCACTAACAGAGGGAGAACCTGATCCAACTCTAACTATCCTACCATCTTCTATCGCTATGTAACCCCTCTTTATGGTCTCCATCTCTTCTCCGGCCAGTATCATGGCTTCCGCTAGGATCTTCACCTGTCCACCACCATGCTATAGTCCCTCCTTCATATATGCGCCCTTGTAGCCTTTCGAGGCGGGTTCAATAAGCTTGAAGAATATCATCTGGCATATCCGCGCGTTCTTGAATAGCTCCAATCCATGGGGATTATGGACGGAGAGTAGTCCCTGCCCGCGCCCCACATATCCAGGATCCCACACCGCGGTGTATAATGTAGCCCCACACCTTAACAGAGAGGACCGCGGGAAGACTAACGCTAACAAATCAAGCGGAAGATGAATTACCTCATTATAGCGTACAACATAAGCCCCAACATCTAGCCTCGCATGTGCTCCGCTCTCAAGCTTCACTTCATTCAGATCGGATATTTTTCTTCTTCTATTCGAGAAGTCTAGAACTCCTGCCCCCCTGAGACGGCTGACCTCTCTGACTGTCAACTCGAAGCCTGCGGGCTGGAGCTGTGTGGCTAGATCTACGTATCCCTTGATTAAGGGCTTCTGCGAGTTTATCCGTCTCAAAATTTCACGCCTAGTCAAGGCGCAACCCCTAATAGGGGCACTCGTGTTGTCGTAGAGTTGCAAATCTGCCCTCCCAGTAAATCAATTACCTAGGTATTTTACTCTCTACTATCCGCTAATCAAGATAGAATATGCATCCATTATCGTGTCAACCTCAATTACCTCCACGAAGTAACCGCTCTGTTGGAGATACTCTTGAAGATCCACTGCCTCTTGCCTAGTTATTATGAGCGTGAAATTAGGTGCTATCTCCCGCCTCTCTTGAACAGAAATTGTGACAATCTTCTGACCCCTCGGGACTAAAAACTTCGACGCGCCTTCTTCAGCTGCGGCTACCGCCTTGTAAAGCACACCGCCAACTTTCCCAATAGTGCCATCCGGATTTATAGTTCCTGTAGCATAGATTTGCTGGTTTATTGTCTGGTTCGATATTGCGGCAATTATGGCCGCTGTTAGAGCTACACCAGCACTAGGTCCGTCTACTACGTTCACCTCCTCTTCAGCCTTCACCGTTATGATAACATCAGTCTTCTCCAGGGATATACCAGTATAATTTTCAGCTACAATAGCCGCAGTACGCGTGCTACTCTGGAGATCTATCCCTACCCTAGGTTCAGTATTCACCAGAATCCTCCCTGACCCGACATGTAGTTCGACATCCAATTTCATAGTTGCACCTTTGTAGGAGGTTGTGTATGGCACTTGATAGAGTTCTACCACGCCGACAGCGTTAATTGTTGATGCACCAGTAAGGCCAAGTGCGGCATCTTCTCTCTCGAGCTGTCTCTGGTAGTATTCAGCTTGCCTTCTGTAGAAGTCGACCTGATTCTCCAGCAGTTCATTCTTCTGTTGGGTGAGATCCAAACGTCTCGTTAGATTCCAGTTTTGGTCTATTAAAACACTTAACTGGTTGTTAAGCTGTGTGACTTCATGATACATGCTTACAACAGAGAAGGCTAAGGCAACGTTAACAATAAGACTTGCTGCTACGATTACTTTCATAACTTGGCGGCGGTCTCTTTGAGGTTTCTTCTCTAAGGGTTCAGGCTGCTCCAATGAGCAGGCACCTTTTTGTATTACTAAGCCACTTACGGAAAGCATCGATTAATAAGGTTTCTTCGATCCTCTTGCCGATAATGGTTAGTAGTTGCTATCAAGCTAGCTGGTTTTGGTCTGTTTTTTAACATGCTCTTTGACATAACTGGACTCTGAGGTTATCGATTGTCATTATTCATGTTTAAGCATACCATAATCTCGTAAGTAAAACGCTTGTTTAGAGGATTTTTTGGCTAGATATGCTTGCAAAAATCTTAATTTCTATTTCAGCTTTCATGTTGAGTGGTGAACTAAGTTGGCAATTTGCCCGAGGTGTAAAAGCCAAGACACCGCCGAGGAGAAGTCTTGGGACGTAATCCCAAAGACTGGTAAGGGCGCAGCAATGCGGGTCACAGCCTATAAATGCAGCTCTTGCGGCGGCAAATTCAGAAAGGCAGTAAAATTAGACAGATCACAGATAGCCCCTACTACATCCGCTCCCAAAGTAGATCAGGCAGTAGCGCTACCTGAGGCAGAATCAGCGTCATCTTCCATAACTTCACAAGCCGAGGTGCCTTCACCTACCACTAACATGAACGAGCCTACCAACACGACTGCCCCACAAGTACACCACACCTCTCTATTCCATAGACTAAAGGAGAGGTTCCACCGTTAAGGTATCTTCACTTTTTAGGAACGGAAGTGTGTAAATATGAGTGTTCATACAGAAGCGCTGAGGAAATATATTGGCAAACCCGCTAAGGACACATATGGTAGATATGTCGGTTACGTCGTAGGGCTTTCCCTAGACCCGATGGGGCAACTTAACTCAATCGGTGTGGATCAGGGAGAGGTCGGCTTTCTTGAGTATCACAGCGATCAGGTGATGATCGAAGGTGAAAATCTCTTACTTATACCTGCTTGGAAAATAGCCTGTGATAAATACCGCGAAGAGAGTAGTCTTACCCAGAAGAGGTTCCAAGCTTTAGACGAACTCCTAAAAAACGGTGAGATACCACAATACGTCTACGACGAACTTTACAAGAAATACAAGGAGGATATGAGCAGGCAGCAGGAAACCTATGCGAACCTTGTCAACAAACTCAAACAGAGAATAGCAGACTTGGAAGCGCAGTGTAAAAGCCTAGAAAGATTCCTTGGCAACATAAAAGTTCAACACAAAACAGGCGAGATGAGCGAGGAGACTTACAAGGTTAACAGCGAGAACCTTGTATATGGAATCAAGAGCGCAATAAACGAGAAGAAAGACCTCGAAAATGCGCTGAGCAAATTGGCTCCACCCACAGAGAAACCTGTAGAAGTGGCTCAAACTAAACCGACTATCCTAACAGCCAAGCCCAGTGATGAAGACCAATCACATAAGCCTCTAATCCTGCGACTCCGCACCTCTGACGAGCAGAACCGAGCCCCTGTGTAGCCACCCCCTGCCATGGGATTGCCCAGCCTCCCATGGCGTGATGAAAATACGGGCTGTGACCCCCATGGATAAGGTCGACAATTATGGGGCGCAAGCCTCTCTCAATACGAGTATCAAGGTTGCCTTATTCTGGGCGCTGAGGAAGAGGATCCGACTCTCGCGCTGTAGAATTTGGCTGGCTATAGTTGCCACCGCCCTGACTTCTGCCGCTTTTACTCTACTATGCTCTTTAACGGTTGCTGCTGGAGAGTGGTTGGCGGTTGTGCCTGCCACAGTTATAACCCTCATAGCCTTACTAGCAATTCTGCTATATCCCACACTCCACTCGAACTATGAGATAAGTATTTTTAAGGCACTGGGCGCTGATAGGTCGGCTATAACAGCTCTGTTCTTTCTAGAAATGTTACTCGTGGGCATCGTAGGTGTGTCGGTGGGTGTATTGGCTGGCGGTGGTTTGATCTTTCTCGCCCCCATGCTCGGCATCTACAGGTTTCCTACACTAGGCTCTGCAGGGTACGGCTTGATAACCGTGTTATGCCTACTCGGTGTTTTAGCTGGCTCTCTGGTGGGAATCTACATTAATTGGAGAAAGATAAGCCAGGTGACGGTGGAGATTTTATCCCATGCCAAGTGAAGCAGCAATAAGTCTAGTTCACGTTAAGAAATCTTACAATGGCCGCGGTAAGGTAGTTAATGTCTTCGATGATGTCAGCCTCCAGATAATGAAAGGTGAGTTCGTCGCTGTCGTAGGTCCTACCGGCTGCGGGAAGACCACTCTGATTAACCTAATCTCCGGCTTAGATCGTCCCATCTCGGGGGAGATCTCCATTGACCAGACACGCATAGACAGTCTCTCTGAAGATGATCTAACTCGCTTAAGAGCTACAAAGATGGGGGTGGTATTTCAGGCTCAGAACTTATTTCCGGAGCTTTCAGTATGTGAGAACCTTGAACTGCCTCTGGCGATACTCGGTTTTAAGGGTGAAGCTAGAGAGGCCATGGTGAAGGATACTTTGAAGGAAGTAGGGCTCAACAGCCTTGCTGACAGAAAGGCTGGAAACTTGAGCGTAGGGGAAAGGCTCATGGTTGGCATCGCGAGAGCATTGGTAAAGGATCCGCCTATAGTCCTAATGGATGAGCCTACTGAATGCCTCGACCCATTGACGACAGAATCTGTTCTAACTTTGCTGAGAAGTAGTAACATTCTAAAGGGGAGAACTATACTGGTTACGACACATAGCAGAAGAGTAACTCAGACTGCTGAGAGGGTTATCCATTTAAGAAAGCGAATACCTTAGACGGCTTGCCTGCTCCCTCAGATGTTAAGGCCTAGAATCTCTCTAAGACCCTTGTAGCGGTTTCTGACAGTCACCTCAGTTACAGCAGCAGCCTCAGCTACTTCTTTCTGTGTCTTCTTCTCGCCCAGCAGTACGCAGGCTACATATAGTGCCGCTGCAGCTATGCCTATTGGATCTTTCCCAGTGACAGCCTTGAGCTTGTCAGCCTCTTTCAGAAGCTCCAAAGCCTTCGCCTGAGCCCGCTCACTTATTCCCGCCTTACTTGCCACCTTTGTAACATAGATTCTCGGGTCAGGTATTGGCATGCTCATAGGTAGCTCATGGAGTATAAGCCTGTAACACCGAGCTATATCCTTAAGTTTAACCCGGCTGACTGAAGCTATCTCTTTCAGAGACCGAGGACGATTAGTCTTCCTGCATGCCGCATAGACGCACGCCGCGACTATCGCCGCTATTGAACGCCCCCTAACCAGTCCTTTGTCCAAGACTCTTCTATAGATCTCCGCAGCCTCCTCTTGTATATCCTCGGGGATATGTAACTTATCAACAATCCTATCTAGCTCCGACAGCGCCTGAAGAAGGTTCCTTTCTACCGGTGACTGGTATTGAGTACGGGACTGCCACTTCCTCAAGCGTAGCATCTGAAGCCTAGTGGAGAGCGGGATTCTGCGACCAGAAGCATCCTTGTTTATGTCGTCAATTACAGTTGGAAGTCCCTTGTCTGCCTGCAAAATCGAGATAGGCCCTCCAACACGGCTTCTATCAGCCTTCTCCTCTAATGTGAAGGCTCTCCACTCAGGTCCTCTATCTAAAGCGTGCTCACTGATCACCAAACCGCAACTTCCACATATCTGCTCTCCAGTCTCAGCATTATGTATAATAACTGAACCTCCACACTCGGGGCACCTCTCGCGCCCCGCCTCCAATCCGACTCTATTCTCGCGCATCTTGATCCCAGATCCAAGTTACTATGCTTGGTAGGTAATCGGTAGAACACCTCTCTCTGCTAGCGGCAGCTTAGAGAAGCAGTTATTGATACCGATTATAACACCGTGGTAATTACATAAGGTCGCTACTTCTCTATATAAACCTTTCCCTCTTAGTAATATATAAACCTTTCTACTATGGAGATGGCAATGGGCTGGTCACCCCGCGAAGCTTTAAAGCAATAAGGTGGGTGGCTTATTTTAGCGGATATGAGCCTAAAAGAAGTTTTTAATCAGGTTATTTTATCGAAATGAGTCTTCTGATGAATTCTTGAACTTCATATACGTTTTTAAGATAGTATTTGGCATTTGAGCGTCGCGGTCTAGAGGTAACGCAGACGGTGATGCCCCTTTTAAGGATAGTGAATGCATCTTCATCAGTTCTGTCGTCCCCTATATATATAGGCAAAGCATCCTCGGCTAAGGATTCCACTATCCACTTTGCTGCCGACCCCTTATTCCAGTCTAGGTTGGGTCTCACCTCGAAGACCCTCTTACCTTGGGTGACCATTATGCCGTCGAGATGACCGGCGACCTCTTCGAGTATCTCTCTAACTTTCAGGATCTCACGTGGAGGCGCGAGCCGGTAATGAATACTGGCCGTCAGACCTTTATCCTCAACAATCACACCCTTCAAGCCTTGGAGCTTTTGCTTCAACTCAGCAGAAATTCTCATCATATTTGGCAAGGCTTCTCCTGCCCCAGGATGCCGAAACCTACAGTTAGGCCCCTCGATCTCTAAACCGTGATTACCAGCATAGAATATACCTTGGACATCCACTAGTGCCTTCACTTCCTCTATTGGTCTCCCGCTGATTACCGCCACAATGTATCGCGGATTATCGGCTAACCTTCGGAGTAGATCTCTCATTTCGTCAGAGAGGAGAGCCAACTCTGGTCTAGGGGCGATAGGTGTGAGTGTGCCGTCATAGTCTGACAACACACATGCTGACCTGCTCCGTTTCACTCTTAGAGTTATGTAACCCCAACGGTTGAAGAGGTGCCGCAAAATGTAGTCTACCCCTTCAACACGTCTACGCGTATGTCTTCAACGTTTCAGCTCTTCAATTACTTTCTTGGCTATTATTAGGCTAGCATGTTTCTGTGCCTCTTCTGTCTGTGCCCCAATATGAGGTGTGCAGACTACGTTTGGAAGACGCAGAAGATCAAACTTCTGGGGAGGTTCAACTTCGCATACATCGATAGCAGCTCCAGCCAGCTGCCCCGAAGTTAAAGCCTCTTTCAGCGCCTCTTCATCTACAAGGCTACCCCTTGCTGTGTTGACCAGGATAGCTCCCCGTTTAACCATCGAGAGCTCCCTCCGTCCTATTAGGTGCCTACTTTGTGGGGTCAGAGTTGCATGGAGTGATATCACGTCTGAATCCTTCAGAAGCTCTTCCAAGGTTACTTTCTCTACGCCTAGCTCCTTCATCTGTGCCTCCTTATCGACCACGTCGTATGCGATGACCCTCATCCCTATGGCTTTAGCCACTTTAGCCACTATGTAGCCCACCCTTCCAAACCCGATTATGCCGAGGGTCTTTCCTTTGAGCTCTCTGCCCATGATCTTGCTCTTTGGCCACTCGCCGCCTTTAATGCAGAGGTTGGCGTAGGGGATCTGTCTGATCAGAGAGAATAGTAGCGCTAGGCTCAGCTCAGCAGTGGCTTGGCTCACTGCTTCAGGGGAGTTTATGACCTTTAATCCCTTCTCTTTGGCAGCTTGGACGTCTATGTTGTCCAAGCCGACCCCAGCCCTCGCTACAACCTTCGTCCTATCCATAGCTGCGATGATCTCCTTGGTGATTTTGGTTCTGCTCCGAACTATTACAGCATCGTAGTCCTTCACCGCCTCCTTCAGTGTCTCCGGTGTATGGTCAAGTTTAACATCAACCTCGAAACCTGCCTCTCTGAGCAGGTTTATGCCCTCTTCATCTAGCTTGTCACAGATAAGTACCCTAGGCATGTCTCCTCATCCTCTAGCCTTCGCTGCGACTATTTTTATAACATCACCATTTTTAAGGATGTAGTCCTCTCCAATCCTCCGCTTACTTCGAGCTTCAACCCCATAGACGAAGTTCTCTCCAAGTTCTGTGTGGATCAGACTGGCGAACTCGCTGGCTGTGGTGCCATAGGGTACTAGGAGGCAGTCTGGAAGGACTCGGCCTTTATGGTCGGTGAGTTTATCCTCATCCTCGACTGGAAATACAGCTATCATGTTCAGCAATTTGAAGTAGGCGTGATTGAGTGCTTCCTGTATACCGGTAGACCCCCACTTGACCAATACTCGCTCTCGTATAGCCTCGAGGGCGGCTCGCTGCTGATCGGTGAGGCATTCGGGCTTCAGAATCTTGAAGTTTGAATCTCCAGGTCTATACTGGATGAGGCCTCTCTCGGAAGCCCTCCTCAGAGCCAACTCCGCCTCTGCGCATGTAGGTATTACACTGTAGCCGTAATGTTTGAGTCTCTCAAGATTCTTATCAGCTGGAGGGAGGTCAATCTTATTGGCTATGATAAGTAGCGGTTTAGAGATCCTCCTAAGCCTGCCGGCGAAGTTTCGGAGTTCCTCCTTTGTCCATGTTGTCGGGTTTTTTGACTCAAGTTTAAGCTCAGACAGGGCTTGTATAATCTGGTGCTTTTTGATTTGCAGTCCGGCTAGTTTTTCGAGGAGTGCAGCGGCTATGTTCTCTTTGCTTGCTTCGAGTTTCCGCGCTAACCTATCCCAGTCCTTTGCTATTATTTGGAATAGCCACATATCGAACTCTTCTTCAAGGAAGCGTATATCTTCAACTGGATCGTTTGTTCCAGGCTCACAAGGTCTGCCTTCGCTGTCAGTGGCTCCTGCAGCGTCAACCACTAGTAGGAGAGCGTCGGCTTTTCTCACATCATCAAGAAACTGATTGCCGAGTCCCCTCCCTTCCCACGCATGGGGCACTAGGCCAGGGCAGTCTATCAGTTTCACGGGCACCAGCCTCAATCCGTCTAGGCAGATAGAATTTACTGGCTCATCTTTCAAACCGAACTCTTTACAGACACAGGGAACTCCTACATAAGCTACCCCAATGTTCGCTGTCTTAGTGGTAAAAGGGTAATTGGCAATAGGAACCGTGGCAAGAGTTGCAGCTGAGAAGAATGTGCTCTTCCCAACATTGGGCTTACCTGTTATGCCTAACACTGGCACCGGGAACCACGAGATAGTTTATTCTGAGCAGTTTATAAATAGTAGCCGAATCACAGGGGTATGCTGAGCTATGGTTCAGGAGTGCTGCCATCCCATCGTCCAAGTTTCACCCCGAAGACGCCAGTTCAGTTTGTCGTCTCCAGTTTGATGTTCTCAAAGATCAAATGTTGCTTCGCTTTAACCTTAACGTTTGGGGGTACGTCCCTATAGACAATTACATTAGCTCCAATGTGGCAGTTAGGCCCTACTTTCGTGCCAGGCATGAAGTTAGCGTTTACACCAGTCTTTACGCGGTCACCTATAACTGCCCCAAATTTTCTCCTACCAGTATCCACAATCTCACCCCCGATCAGAACTTTGACTGGTTTCTCATCAAACCTTATATTACCAACCATCGTTCCAGCGCCGAAGTTACAGCCGGATCCTATTATGCTGTCTCCCACATAGGAGAGGTGTGGTATACGGGTTCCATTCATGATTATACTGTTCTTAATCTCGCAGCCGTTCCCTATCCTTACATCTCGCCCCAGTGAACTGTAGGCTCTAATGTAGCAGTTAGGTCCTATCTGGCTGCCCCTTCCAATGTAGACCGGGCCCTCAATATATGCTCCGGACTTTACTACTGCATCCTCCTCAAGGTTTAAAGCCCCAAATATGTGGGCACCATCCTCTATCACACCTCTTACAGAAGGCTTCATACTCTTCAAGTATCGCTCATTAGCCTCGAGGAGATCCCACGGCCTACCGATGTCCATCCACTTATCCCGACTGACCTCTACGGTGTAGATCGTTTCACCCCCCTCTACCGCTTTCTTTATCGCATCAGTAACCTCCACCTCACCCCTCGGCGAACGCTCCGTCTGTCTCACATACTCGAAGATGTTTGGCGTGAAAATATAAACGCCAGCATTTACGAGATTCGTGGGAGAAAACCATCTTCTAGGTTTCTCTACTAAATCCTCTAAGCTCCTGTCCTCACGAAGTTTTACAACGCCATAATTTTCGAGTCTCTCAGCCTCTACCACGGCGAGGACATTTCCTTTTCTCCTTTGGTAAGCCTCTAAGATGTCAAGGATCACCGTAGAGTCTACGTAAAGATCCCCATAGACTGCTAGAAAGTCTTCATTCCCCACGTACTCTCTAGCTACTCTTATTGCATCTCCAGTCCCAGTGGGTGTGGGTTGCTCTACGTAAACAATTTTCAAGCCAAATTCAGAGCCATCCCCTATATTTGAGATGATCTGCTCACGCAGATACCCGACTACCAAAAAGACATCCTTGAATCCAGCCGCCTTCAGGGCGGATAGGGTATGTTGGAGGAGTGGTCTACCTCCCACAGGGATTAGGTGTTTAGGTCTCGTGAGAGTAAGTGGTCTTAGTCTGACACCTTCACCAGCAGCCAAGACCACGGCTTTCAAAGAGTTCGCCCTAAACTGAAGCAGGATGTTGCGTCATATAAATAAGCCTAATCCGCTTTGATTTTCTCAAGCTTTCAGGCTACCACGGGTACTGCTTTCTCTGTTAAGGGAGGCGGAGCAGCTAGGAGCTTCGACTTGATTACGCCTACATGGCGTAGGGGTGCTATCTTAGTGGCACGGTTGTATATGTCCGAACCAACCTTGCCGAGGACCATCTCCTGAACCAATTGATCTAAGGTTAGATTCTTAGCCTTGTCTAGGAGGATCTCTTCTGTGATCTTTCTTATTGCGGTCTCACGGGAGTGGTTCACCCTTTTCTTGGTGAAGGTTGTTGCTTGGACCCTCAACCGGTAGCCATCTTTAGTCTCTAGATTATAGATACCGTCAACGCGAGAACCTCCCCTCCTGACTATGCTGCGTAGATATTCTCTCGCATACTCATGGCCTTTGAAGACAGTATCGGCTCTCATACCTTGGGTAGAGATGATCTGAAAATAGATCTTTATGTTGCTCTGGGAGATGTCCTGCTTGGTTAAGTCATATAGAGTTGTCTCTATGACTCTTCCGAGGATCCTTGAATCATCTGCCGCTGGCACTGTGGCAAACTCTTGGCTACCAAAATAGGGTGGCGTGTATACGGTATACCAGGTCTTCAGCCGCCACTTATCCTTTACACGGACGCCCTTCTTGGCTGACAAGACTTTTCCCCATCAACTCTGAGATAGGATACGGTATATTAAACCAGAAGTTAATAAGAGTATAGTCGCGCAGTCGGATACGCTGGCATAAAAATAGCTCCGTCTTCAGTGCGACTGTTTTATTGCGTGGAAAAGAAGACCGCAGGTTGATCAATATGATTAAAGCTACATAAATAAAGCAAATAACTTTTTAACAGTTTCTTAACCTTTGCCCCTATCCGGCTGGCCCCCTTATACTCGCCGCTTCCAACCTCAGCGAAGTCAGTCTCTTAATACTCCCCGTACTCATGCCCCATTTAGACTGTTACACATGTAGGTTCACCTCAGAATCCAACTTCTGGAGGTTTATCTGGAAAGCCGGAAAGAAATCTAGAGCGCTGAAGATATGGGGCTACTGCCTCACATCAGCTTTCCTGCCCCCTCTCCTTAGGCCAGAGTAGAGTTCTGGGTAACTCATAGTCGCCGAAGCGTTCACTAATCGGTTTGGGCCAGTTTTCAGGATTAAAACCATGGGTAGCCAAGAAGGCTGCCACCCACCTTGAGATCCCAATTCCAGTGCACCCTGTCCAAATAGGTCGGCCCTTGGCTTCGTGGATGCTGAAGCTCTCAACGAACTTGGTTCTATGTATGAAGCAGGCGGCAATCTCCAGCCACTCAGCCTTATCCCGTTCCCCTCTATAGGGGAGGTATACCTCGATGTCGTATGCGGCTACGTTCTGGCTCTGGCTGGTGTCCCCTACCTCGCCGCCTTTCATGTAGAATGGAGTAGCTGCCACTACCCTCCACTCCATATCGAGGATATTTTCCACAACATCCAATAGGCGGTCTCTCACAGAGTCTCTAAGTTTCACAACCTGTTCAGGTGTTCCAAGGTAGCCTAGCTCTATGCGTCGAAATTCGTGAATCCGAGTGAGTCCCTCAACTCCTCCTCCTTCCCACCTGTAAGTCCATCCTGCTCTGTCATAGAACTTGAAGGGGAGATCCTCCACCTTTACTGTTTCGTGGCTGAAGAAATACCAGAAAGGCTCACACTGTGCAGGAGCGAGGACGTACTCTGGCTCTTTGACTATCTCCTTCAGTAGCCCCTTAGGCACAGATTTAGTTATCTTCACCGTCTCCTTGAATTTTGCGAAGGCTTCAGGCTCTCGGGGTGGATGACAGACGTAATACATCCCCTCCGGGATATCCTCCAGATATCCTGGCATCCTCCGCATGACCTCAAGCGGTATAAGCTTCGGGAGCATGAATGGCTGGAAGCCCATCGGCCGTATCACCTCATTCAGGAGTATCTCCTCCATGAGCTCCAACAGCTTCGTGTAAGGTGGAGTATAAATCCACTGGCCTCTCCCTGGAAACTCCTTTATCCACCCTAGCTCTGCAGCGACTTCCGAAGGCTCTCGCCTAAACCTAACAGGTTTTACATCGCCCCTTCGGACAACAGGCGTGGAAAGCGCTACTGCTGCAGTCCCCGCCTTAGTTGCTTCCGCAACTATCGACGAGACCATAGCCATAACTCTGTCGGGGATGTTTCGTTTCAACTCTCCCTCCTTTATAGGCTTCAATGTGACGCTGAGTTTTCCCTCCTCATAGTTTGCATCCCTTACATAGCTCATACCTCGGATTCTCTCTAGTGTCTGTTCACTCAATTGGCTGGTTGGAATTTTTATGGTGATAGCAGGGGCCTCAACTTCACGTACACCAATACGGTATTTTGCACCAACTTCTTCAGCTAAGAGTTTACGGAACCTCAGGAGTGCTGCAGGGGCTCTAGCGTAGGTTCCAGAGATTATGGTAAGGTTTAGGGATTCACCTTCAATGCTCCAGTCAACTATCTTTGTGGCAACTTTAGTGCGGCTTGAGGGGATACCACTCACAAAGAGTTCCCTGTTGGACTTCTCCACCAGGGCAGCTATCGTGTCCTCAGCCTCCTCGGCGTTCTTGCTGAAGGCTATTTTTCCCGAGACCAAGATAGTTATCTCTTCACTCAACTATAACACCTCCAAGCTACTCTGAGCTGTCTGGACACAGGTGAGGAGGTCATCCAAGGTCGCCAAGAAGGTCTCATACCTCCCTACACATTCTATGATGGTTACGACACTCTTTCCGTCGCTCTCAGTCTTAACCTTTAGGTTAGCTGGTACATCTCTATTGTCTGGAGATAAGCTCTCAGCTATAGCCTCAGCGTGACGACGGCTTGGGCACCTTACCTCGATCCTAGCTTTGAACATCGCTCTTCAACAGTGCACTTTTTGCTAGTTGGTCAACTAGCCGTATAAAGTTGTCTTTTTGATCATGGGGGATATTGGCACCAGCTGCCACACTATGTCCTCCTCCCCTCCCCTTCACCCGTTCAGCCGCAGTCTGCATTATAGTGCCGACGCTTAAGCCTCTCCCTACGAGAGTCTCGCTAGCTCTAGCTGAAACCTTTACCTCACCTTCCCTCGTCCTTGTCAGGAAGAGGAGAGGTTTCTCCTGGTTTAGGACACCCGATGTGGAGAGAATGCTCGCAACCGGGCTTAGGAGGTTCTCGTCAACGATTCCCTCGCAATCCACGATGCAGATATTTTCCAGATCTCTAATACGTTCTCGAGCCTCACCTAGAAGGTGCCCCATATATCTTGAGATGACTTTCCGATACTCGCTGAGAATGTTCTGCGCCTCGTTTAGAGCTTCCCCTCTATCACCCATGCAGAGAGCTACGGCGACGCCGGGTTTATCCATTCGAGCGCAAGCGTTAAGAAGTGAGGCAAACTCTCTACCGTCCCTCATAGGGGTCAGTCTATCCTCCTTGAGAAGGGTGTAAACGGATCCTATCAGGCTGATGATTAAACTGCTCGTAAATCCCTTTGAGGATAGGTATTTAGTCAACTCAGAGTAGATTCGTTGCTTCTCCTCCGCGGTGAGGTCTGCTAGTGTACGGAACTTTTCTCCAGCCTTGAGTGGAATTCCGAGATTCACGAGGAAGCCTAGACTATTGCCCTCCTCTCCACTCAGCCCAGGAATAAAGGGGTTCATTGTAGAGGCTATCGCCTTATAGATCGGCCGGGTTTCTCTTCCATAGAATAGGAGGTCAGTTCTCACCTCAAGGTAGCCGCCGTCGACAGCGTCCTCTACTATTACTTGGTTCAATCCGGTGAGGCTTCTCTTCTCATTCTTATCTTGAAGGTCACCTAGAGCGCCTACAACCCCAAGTGGCGAGAGGTCGATATTCTCTTGGCTGAGCTTCTTCGCAACGATGTAGCAGACCCCCGCTCCGCTGATTTCACTTGCCCCGTCGATCCCGTAGAGGTGCGGGTTTACCATGGCGATACTAGGGTAGCTTCCCTCGAGGGGCTTATGGTGGTCAATCACCAGAACCTCAGCCTCTCGTATCCTCGTGAGAAGGTCGAGGTAGCCACTTCCAATTTCCGCGAAGATATAGAGCTTAGCCTTAACTTGGAGCATTCGCTCTATGAGCCGCTCATCCACCTGCTTTGCCACTCTAAGGCTGAAGTTGCCTCCCAACCTGTGGATAGCCTTAGCCATGATTGAACCAGCGGCTACACCATCTGCGTCTAGGTGGGAGACTATCTGAATAAGGTCTCCTTTCTCGATATGCCGCAGAATCTTATCTGCAATATTTTCGCAGCCTTTAAGAAAGGCGTCGAGATTATGAGTCATCCCAGCTAGCCTACTGGGGTCATATGAAGGAGCCGACTACAGATTTGTACTTCCAGCCTTCAGGTAGAAGTTTCCTCTTCTTATAATAGACTGAGAGGTTGTGAATGCGCGACTCGAGGAGTTGGAGGTTATGGATGCTTCTACGATCTGCCTTGTTCTTCTCTACATGACGCTGCATCCTACTGGCTTTTTTCAGTAGCATCGCCAGATCCTCAGGGAGTTGTGGGGTGAGTTTTGCCTCCTCGAGTATCTGGTTGATCTTCTTCCCCGTTATCGCCTTTACCAGCGGGATGCCATACTGATCTCTGAGTATTCCGCCGATCATGTCGGCTGGCTGTCCCTCCCTAGCCAGTTTTATTACTAAAGACTCCACCTCTTCAGGTCTGTAGCTGCACCATGAGGGGGCTCTCTTGGTTACAGGTCGGGTGGACTGTGAGCTCCCTCTCTTTGGGGCGTGAACTCTTGCCAGCTTAGCAACCTCCGAACACTTTCTAAAAGAGAATCGTCTTCTATTATACTTTACGGCAAAGCATTAGATAGGCATCCTTAAGTTAACGCACTCGGCTCAATGTGGTTAGCTGACGAAAATGGGAAAATTAAACCATAGCCTAAAAATTCTAACTTTCTGTTGTGCTAAAGCTAATAGCATATAATTCCCCTATGTAGGGGATTTTATTTCAACGCCTATAGGCTTAGGTTATGTTGGCTAATATGCCTCGTCTCATGTGGTAGGGTTATTTGGCTCTCATATTCGCATGTCACCTTCTAGGCGTGCTCATTTTGTAGTGTACCAACCGGCGAACTTCCTGAACGCCTTCGCTCTATGCGAGCAGCTGTTCTTTTCTTCCATGGTCATCTCCGCGAAGGTCTGGTGCTTGTCGAGAGGTTGGAAAATTGGGTCGAAACCGAAGCCGTATCTTCCTCGGCTTTGGTGAACTATTACCCCTTCAACCTTACCTTCAAAGAGGAGAGGTTGCCCCTCACCATAAGCATAAGCGACCACAGACTCAAAGTATGCCCTCCTGTCATCCATATCCTCAAGTAGTCTAAGTATGCCTTCAACACCAAGTTTGGCATATACATACGATGAGAAGGGTCCCGGGAATCCGTTCAAGGCATATATGAAGAGGCCCGCGTCCTCAACTAGTAGTGGTAGAGGGTTGCCATCTCTCAAAAGTTGAAGGGCAGAGTTGCTTGCGACATCTTCAAGCCTCTCAGACTGGATCTCAGGCGGCTTTAGATCTAAACGCCTTAACACTATACCGTACTCTGAGGCTAAAGCCGCAACTTCCGCAAACTTTCCACTATTTGTTGTAGCAAAATATACCGGGCTCCACTTATTATCTGAACTCTCAATTCTGGGCATAGGTTCAACCATCCTCTACCTCTCTAGGACATAGCGCCCTCTCCTTCTTATCTCCTCGATCTTTGCTTCAACCTCGGAGAGTTTTCTACTACCAACCACTTTACCGTAACCCTTCATGACTTCGGTAAAGCAACTTTTTGCGTAACGGTAGTGGTAACTTTGGAGTGCCCTCAGCAATAGGAAGAGGTCAACACCTTGGTCTTCTAGACTTCTTGAGTGGAAGCCGAGGCCGAAGTCTACGAAGAAGAGTCGCCCATCCGCGGTTAATATGAGATTGGAAGTCGTGAGGTCGCCGTGGACGATCTCGTTGCGGTGGAGGAGAGCAATTGAGTACCCTACAGTGCGGCAAATTCTACTCCGCTGGGGCTCGCTCATCTCACCAAGGCAGTCTCTCAAACGTACACCCTCAATATACAGCATGATTATCTCGAAGTTTACTCTGTCTACGAAGAATATGATAGGAGTTGGGACGCCTGCCACTTTGGCCTCGTGGAGTAGTTGTGCTTCATGAGATGTTCGGTATTCACGTATCCTCCTGTCGAGTTCTGGAAGCCTATAACTTTTGCAGACTCTTCTCTTAACTATGACCTTGTAACCCTCAAAAGTGCTAATGTAAAGATCAGCCTCAGCACCCCTCTTCAGTAGCCGAGGCGGCTCGTCGAGAAGATCCGAACTCTCCACCTCACCACCCGAAGCCAGCCCTAACCCACCTAATAAACTCTTCAACCCCCCTAAAATTCAGTATGTTCACAGCTACCCCCTAAGAGGATCCCACATTTACACCACTAACACCATTACACCAACTACATGCGTGAGTCTCCCATAAAACTTCTAGAGTTGATACCCCCTGCCAACGAGAACGAGTATACTGGTAGCCTTATTACCATACTTCGACCCCTGTCAAGAGTAACACGGTGGTTGAGGTATTTTGGGCTTTAGTCAACGTCCTCGACTGTTCTACACCATAAATATTCAGACCATGGCTCATACTTTTCGTCATCCACTTACAGATAATGTGACCAACTGCCTTGTAATGAAAACGTGATAACACCATTCTTTTACAACAGAGCTGAGAAGCTACCTTCTGAGTTGAGCAAGAATAATATGCCGAACAAAATGAGTATCGCCGCTGAGATCACTTTCATCCTTTCAATCGGAATCAATCTTGAGACCCTGAATTCAATTACCACACAGCCGCAGTCAAGGCAGAGTAAGAAGCCATCACACCTATGAAGACCCACGTGGGGTTGGCGTATATTGCCGCGAGGAGTATCGCGGTAAGCTGCGTTTTATATCCCAGCTCAGCTGCGGCTATTATGCCAAAAGAAGCCAGCAGGGGCGTTAAATCCAACTGCATAATCAAATCTTATTAAATGAGATTCAAATACCTAACTCTACTAGTATCGCGTTGGTTTACTACGCGAAAGTTCCCTCCCTCACATGCATGCTATGTGGATATTTATGGAAGGTTGGAAATGGCGAGATTAACCACCTTAAGTGGAAGAGAAAAGGTTGAACAGGTAAACTGCCGGGATTTTCCTTGATTTTAGTACGGTTGCGATGTTGGGATACGTGTCTTGACCAAAATGTTGGGATTAATGTATGGAAGACTTTATAGACGCCAGTATGTAAGGCTGTTGTGTGGAGTGTAAAAGGTACATTTCGAAAGAGGAAGTCGAGTTAGCCGACGGCACTATCATACCTGGCGGCCGGATAATAGTCGAGAAGCCTGAGGAGTCTGATGCCTGGATATGTGAGATCATTCACAATAGACCTGTCGATTTATCAACAATAGATAGCTTCGCTATGAGAGCTGAGACAGGTGAGGTAGTCGAGGTGATTAAACCCAAACTCCGGGGTATACTTATAGATTGCTCAATAGACTATATCGAAGAATAACGCTCGCTAGGTTGCATATGTTTATCTAAAGGCTTAAAAGCTCAAAGGCCCAAAAAAGAGATTTCATGGCTCTGAAACTGAGAGGAGATAACCTAAACATAGTTGTAGCTGTGCCTCTCCTAATTATAACTGTATTGAGCGTAGCTGCAGCATGGGCTTCTCCTGTGTGGGCGCAAGTTGAGCAGATAAAGACTGACAGGGCGATATATCCGCCAGGGGATTCTGTAACCATATCAGGCGTCGCCTCAAGGAACGCATACGTAGCCATTCAAGTAACTGATCCGAATGGGACTGTTATCTGGCTGGTGACAGCCGAACCGGGCGCTGGGGGGGCATATCAACGCCACTTCAAGTTGCCCCAGAACGCGGTTGAAGGCGTCTACACTGTTGTGGCTAGCCAGGGAGGCGTCGTGAAGACTGCTACCTTCCAGGTGTCAGAGGAGGCGCCGCAGGTGGCCACTAGTCGAGGGCGTGCGTACATTGTGGTTCCTAGGGTTATTGCAGGTGGAAGAGCTGATGTAACCATAACAAAGACGGAGGATCTCGCGGTAAGGTCGATTATCATCTCAGTTATAAACAACGTGAACAACATCGCGATTAATATCACAAAGCTACCTGATAAACCCGCCTCCGTAACTGTGAACGTTACAGGCAAGGTATACCATTACATATCTATAGATAAAACAAACATTGGAGATACTGACATCTCCAATGCTACAATAGGCTTCGGCGTGGAAAAGTCGTGGATGACTGCGAACCAGATACATCGCTCCACTATCACTCTGCAAAGATACCAAGTGACTGGATGGAGCAGCTTGCCCACTACTGAGGTTGAGGAGGATGCGGACACTGTATACTATGAAGCAAAGTCTCCAGGGCTCTCAATATTCGCTGTAACAGGCCAGACAGCTAAGACGCCTACCTCTATATCCCTATCAGCATCAGCAACGAGCATTAAGAGAGGCGAGTCGATAACTCTCACAGGTGCGATCACGCCACCCATCGGGGGAGCTACGGTCAAGCTCACCTATACTAAGGCAGGGGCTGTCTCGGTTGAACGTACTGCCACAACAGCCGTGGATGGTTCATTCTCAAGCACCTACACACCAGATGCGGGGGGCTCCTGGAGCGTCGTCGCCAGCTGGGCTGGTGATGAGACTTATCTAGGTGCCACCAGCTCAGATGTGTCATTCAATGTAGTGGATACCGGATGCCTAATAGCTACCGCGACATATGGGTCTGAATTGGCGCCGGAAGTTCAATTCCTCAGAGGATTCAGGGAGAGAACCGTTTACGCCACTTATGCGGGGGCTCAGTTTATGACTGTCTTCAACGGGTGGTACTACTCATTCAGCCCATACGTGGCTGACTCGATCGTTGCATCCCCTCAAATTAAGATGCTATTGAAGGGTATCATCTACCCACTCTTAGGGATACTCCATCTGGCAGTAAATGTCGGAAGTCTATTCAACGTAAATAACGAGGTAAGCGTGGTAGTTACAGGCATTATAGCCAGCGCCTTAATTGGCGTCGTGTACTTCGCTCCTGCAGTTGCAGTACTGCTCTACGGCCTCAAACGTAAGCTAAGATACACGCCAAGAATCTCTAACCTCAGGTTGCTGTCTATACCCTGGCTGGGCAGTCTCATATCAATCCTGCTTGGAGAACTCTCAGCGTCATCGCTACTAATGATGGTTGGAACAAGTATCCTCGTGGTCTCAACTATAGCCCTCGCCGCCGGAGCCATCGCCATAAAAGCTGTCCAAATAGTTAAAAGATAAAGCCAAGGTCCCCCCTCCTTTTTTTAATGTCCTTGTAGACTAAACATGCTTAAGTGCTGCCCCGCCTACAACTCTGAGTGAGAATCGAATGGTTGGCGAGTTACTCTGCCTAGGCATAGAGAGTACCGCACACACCTTCGGGGCAAGTGTAGTCTCATCGGATGGGCGTATCCTCTCCGATGAACGGAGCATTTACAAGCCTCCCCCCGGTGAAGGTATCCACCCTCGCGAGAGCGCCAGACACCACTGCGAGAAGGCTCCCAGCGTAATCAAGGTTGCTCTAGCAAAGGCGGGTGTCACGTCGAAGGACTTGCACGTAATAGCTTTCTCTCAAGGCCCAGGGCTGGGTCCATGCCTTAGGACCGGCGCAACAGTGGCAAGGGCACTCGCCTCATACCTTCGCCTCCCCCTCGTCCCAGTCAACCACGCAATAGGCCATATAGAGATAGCCGCCTTGGCCACTGGCGCTAAAGATCCTTTGGTAATCTTGGTCTCAGGGGGTCACACCTCAATAACCGCTTTCGCTGGCGGGCGTTGGAGGGTCTTTGGTGAGACAGAAGATATTACACTCGGAAATCTTCTCGACATGTTCGGAAGGGAAGCCGGCCTACCTTCACCAAGCGGCCCAGCGATCGAGACCTTGGCTAGCAGGGGAGTGAAGTATATCGATTTACCATACGTAGTTAAGGGCAATGATGTCTCTTATTCGGGTCTCCTAACTGCGGCGGTAAACAAGTTGAAGAGTGGTGATGGAAACGTCGAGGATCTCTGCTACTCACTCCAAGAGACATCCTTCTCGATGCTTACTGAGGCGGCAGAGAGGGCGTTAGCCTTCACGGAGAAGAAAGAACTCCTACTGACCGGTGGCGTGGCGGCCAACAAAAGGCTCCAAGAGATGTTACGGTACATTGCGGGGGAGCATGACGCTGAGTTCCGCGTCGTTCCGCGAGAGTACAGCGGAGACTGCGGCGCTCAGATAGCTTGGGCGGGTCTTCTCGCCTACCGGAGTGGCGTGAAGGTTAATGTAAGCAAAAGCTACGTACGTCCGAGGTGGAGGTTGGAAGAAGTCTACGTTAAGTGGCGTGTATGAGACTCATTCGGTAGGCCGCCACTCAATTTTGACATCTTTTCCCGCAATCTTATAAATCTCCTCTCTCTATCTCTGCTGAGTGGCATAGTTGGCTGAGACATCCAGAGTAACTCCTCTCCCAAGACAGCCTGAGGTCAACATAGGTACGGCTGGTCATGTTGACCATGGAAAGACGACGCTGATTAAAAGTCTCACAGGTGTGTGGGCGAGTAGACACTCAGAAGAGTTACGGCGCGGCATAACTATAAAACTCGGCTACGCTGATTGTGCCTTCTACAAATGCCCAAGTTGCCCCCCACCACTTTGTTATACTACCGATGAGAGATGCCCCAAGTGTGGGGGGCCGGCGCATTTCCTTAGGGCAGTGAGCTTCGTTGACTGTCCAGGCCACGAGGTTCTCATGACGACGATGCTCTCTGGGGCTGCAGTCATGGACGGAGCTCTCCTCATAGTTGCCGCAGACGTGCCAGTTCCCCAACCTCAGACTAGGGAACATCTCGCAGCCTTGGAGATTGCCGGCGTCAAGAATATAGTTGTAGTCCAGAATAAACTCGACCTCGTTAGCAGGGAAGAAGCCCTCAAGAACTACAAACAAATCCGCGAATTCTTGGCTGGGAGTATAGCTGAGAACGCACCCATCATTCCAGTTTCAGCCCAGCACGCGCTGAATATAGACCTCTTAATCGAATCCATCCAAGAGTTTATACCCACGCCGCACCGTGACACCGCTCAGCCGCCTTTTATGCATGTAGTTCGATCCTTCGACATCAACAAGCCTGGGACTCCTGCAGAGAATCTTGTCGGCGGGGTTTTGGGCGGTACAATAGTAGAAGGTAAGCTTCACACAGGCGAAGAGATAGAGATAAGGCCAGGCATAAAGAGTGAGAGAGGCGCCAAACTAGGATACACCAGCCTAGTAACAAACATTGCCAGCCTCCACGCAGGTTGTAGGAAATTGGAGGAGGTTGGCTGCGGTGGCTTAGTCGGGGTTGGGACAACTCTTGACCCTTCACTATCAAAGGCGGACAGACTTATCGGTAACGTGGTAGGTAAACCAAACATGCTCCCTCCTTCTATGGAAACTTTATCGATGGAGGTCTCCCTCTTCGAGAATGTTATTGGAACTCAAGAGTTGATGCGGGTTGAGACCTTAAAGCTGAACGAGCCTCTCGTTATCAATGTTGGGACGGCTGTCACCTCAGGTACGGTCACAAGTTTGAGGGCCGGTCTCTTAGAGATAGCCCTAAAGAAACCTGTCTGTGTAAAGGCTGGGGCGAGAGTAGCTCTCAGTCGTAGGATTGCAGGCAAATGGAGACTAATAGGATACGGTTTGCTGAAAGGCTAACTTCGTTAGAGACATACCCTCTGCTTCATGGATAAAACCTTAAAGACACAGTACTCGCCGCACATACTACAACCTTCAGCCTTCGGGCCTCTACTCTCACGGATCTTTCTCGCCCTCGCCGGGTCTATTGACAGTTCATACTGTTTATCCCACTCTAGTTTGGCTCTGGCCTCAGCCATCGCGAAATCTCTTGGAAAGGCTCTTTTGCGTAATTTTACTATGTCAGCGGCGTGAGCGGCCAGCCTCGCCGCTGCCACGCCCTCGCGAACATCCTCCAGTGTGGGTAGCCCCAAGTGCTCCGTCGGGGTGACATAGCAGAGGAAGTCGGCACCAGCGGCGGCAGCTACGGCGCCCCCTATAGCCCCAACTATATGGTCATAGCCTGCACCGATATCGGTGACCAGCGGTCCTAAGACGTAGAAGGGTGCACCTTTACATATCGACTTCTCAATAATCACGTTAGCCCTGATCTGGTTAAGGGGTAAGTGGCCGGGGCCTTCAACAATTACTTGCACAGTCCCACTTCTGCACCTCTCGACCAGCTCAGCAGCCTTCAGCAACTCTTGATGTTGATACCAGTCGTCGGCGTCAGCGAGACATCCCGGCCTCAAAGCGTCTCCTATGCTTATGCAGAAATCGTATCTTTTTGCTATTTCTAGAAGGCAGTCGAAGTTTCGGTATAGGGGGTTCTCTTTTTCATGATGAAGGATCCAGCTTGCAAGGAAGGCTCCACCACGGCTTACGATGCCTGTGACTCGTGGGCTTCTCTTCAGGCGATCGACTGTTTCCTTGGTTATGGCTGCGTGGATAGTCATAAAGTCTACTCCATCCTTTGCATGTCTCTCTATAATAGAGAATAGGTCATCCTCTGTCATGTCCACGACGGCATGTCTTCTCTTTAGAGCCTCGATAGCCGCTTGATAGATAGGTACACTTCCAACCGGAACCTTTACAGCTTTCAAGATAGCTCTCCGAACGGCGTCGAGGTTGCCTCCTGTGCTCAGATCCATCACGGTGTCTGCACCGTAGGCTACGGCGGCTGTTGCCTTCTCAATCTCAGAGTCTATGTCGCTCAGATCTGTCGAGGTGCCAACATTTGCGTTCACCTTAGTTCTCAGACCCTTTCCGACTCCGACGGGGTGGCACTGTTCTCTCAGTGAATTCCTCAAGATGACTATCCTTCCTTCGGCGACATACCGCCTGATCTTCTCGGCATCCACGCCTTCATCTTTCGCAACCGTCAGCATGTCTTCCGTGATGCCTCCAACCTTTGCCGTACTTACAATGCCCACCACAGCTCACTCTCAACTATGGTTAGAGGAAACAGCTGGGAGTACCTAAACCTATTGATCAACATCCTCGCCTATAATCTATCCTTTCACAGCCCAGTTGCCAACTGTCTCTGTTAGGCGAAAGCATTAATATTTGGGATGAGTTTCATGTTGTAAAAAATAGGTGGCATATAGATGGCTTGGCATTCAGATCTTCACAAACGTAAACCCACTGGCGGCAGGAGTCGTCCCTGGAGGGGTAAGAGAAAATTCGAACAAGGCGGCCCACCTACACAGACTAAGCTTGGAGACCCTTCCCTAGTAATTCGAAGGGCTAGAGGAGGGGGCGCCAAGTTACGTCTCCTGTCATCTTACATGGCTCAAGTCTCGGACAGAGTGGCAGGAATCACTAGAAAGGCTAAGATATTGAGGGTGATTAAAAACCCATCGAACGCCGAGTACGACAGAAGAGGAGTTATAACTAAAGGGGCACTAATCGAGACAGAGCTTGGAACCGCGAAGGTAACCTCTCGTCCAGGGCAGCATGGAGTCATAAACGCAATTCTCGTGGAGGCAGGAAGAAAGACGCAAAGTTAACCACGTCTTTAATCGGGATGTATTTGAGAAAATATAATGACCGGGTAATTGTCTGGCCTGTCTATTTTGACATCTCAAAAACTACATCCGCTGGAAGGAGGCTTCCAAAAAAGCTGGCAGTCGAGTCTCCACGTATAGAAGAGATAAAGGAGCTGGCCGCCTTGTTAGGTTTAAACCCGCAGCCTAAACCTGACGCCCGCTACCCTCGATCGTGGTGGCAGGGGTGTGGCTACTTGCTTGTGGACAAGCGTCAGTCTAAACGCGAGACCTTAAAGATTCTAGCCGCCAAACTAGTTGAGTTGAGGAGGAGTGGCAGAGACCTTCGAGAAAAGTTTAAATCTTGACTCAAAGTTAGTTTGATTATCTCGCTAAAAAGGGAGTCGATGGGCTCCAGATAAGGAGTCGACGGCTTGGAACGATTGGGAAAAGTTCTTCACATCTCCCCAACTACGGGTAACTTGATAGTTAAGGCAAAAACAGTCTTCCAAGTTGGCGTTAAAGTTTTCGATAACAAGCTTCGTGAGGTCGGCGTCATCTTCGACGTCTTAGGGCCGGTAGTCTCACCTTACGTTGCTATCAAACCTTCACATTCTAGTCCTGAAAAATTTGTTAATCAAGTTTTATATCTTCTCGAGAAAAAGAGGTAGGGAACACGTCATGCAAGGTAAAGTAGCAGCGGCTACAACCTCCTCTATTAAGCAGAGGAGGAAGATTTGCCCCGAGTGTGGTGGAGATAGGCTGATGAATGATTACGATCAGGGCGAACTTGTATGTATGGACTGTGGCTTCGTGATAGATGACAAGATCACGGATACTGGCCCTGAGTGGAGAGCTTTCGACGACGAGCAGAGGGCTAAGAGGGCTAGGGTGGGGGCGCCTCTAACGTATACCATCCATGATAAGGGTCTCTCAACTCTAATCGATTGGCACAATCAAGATACTTGCGGGAAGGGTCTCAACCCAGTACAGATGAGCCAAGTATTTATGCTTAGGAAGTGGCACAGGAGGATACGCGTTGCTGACGCGTCAGAGAAGAATCTCGCCTTTGCCCTATCCGAGATGAATAAGATTGCCACAGCGCTGAACCTTCCTAAGAGCATTCTTGAGACAGCCGCAGTACTATACCGCAGAGCTGTCAAGAAAAGGCTGATTCGAGGAAGGTCCATTCAAGGCATCGCGGCGGCTGCCATATACATGTCTTGTAGGAAGTGTGCTATACCACGCACCTTAGATGAGCTAACCAGGGTCATATGCGTCAGCAAGAAAGAGATATGTCGGTGTTACAGATTTCTCGCGAGAGAGTTGGAGGAATTCATCCCTCCAGCTCTTCCCTTAAAATATGCCTCCAAGTTTTCTAATCAGCTGTTTGTATCCGGCAAGGCGACCATGGTGGCCGCCTCAATTCTTGAGAGTGCAAGTAACCTCCGCATAACGAGCGGTCGAGGGCCAACGGGCATAGCTGCCGCTGCAACTTACATTGCGTCAGTCCTAGCAGGTGATAGGAAGACCCAGAGGGAGATTGCCGAGATTGCAAATGTAACTGAAGTGACTATAAGAAACCGCTACCGAGAGCTCATGGATAAGTTGGATATAAAGGTAAGAATTTGAGTTTTGTGCGGGCTGTCGTAGTTTTAGGATTTCGCCTTCCTCTAAGGTAGTGGAAGGTCTCCGAGAAATTTATATGTCATTATATGACAAACTTATTACGAACATGGCACCACTTCAAACTCTCAATATTATTGGCAGGGTAACAATGTCTTCTAAGGTGCGTTGTGGGAAAGATTGATGGGTGCTCTCGCTATGTCACGAAGGGATAGAGACCTAGAGTATAAGGTTCTTCAGATCATCAAGGAGCATGGCGAGGAGGGCATCCTGCAGAGTTTGCTCTGGAAGAAGATTAACGCCAGTAGCAGGGAAGGGTCACGTGTCTCGCTTAGACTCGAGAAGGCCCACCTCATAGATAGGAAAAGAGAGCTCCACGACGGTAAATGGACTTATAAGTTGATAGCAAAGAAACGCTCAGTCAAGGCAGATTCCATACTAGACCAAGTTTGCACTTTTTGCAGTGAACAGGAACGTTGTGGAGTAGGAGGTGCCGTATCTCCGATCACTTGTGATAAGCTGACCCGGTGGCTCTTTGAGAAGTCTGGAGTAGCTCAGCATTGAAGGAGGTGGTGTCGGTAGGAAGGTGGTTTGAGGAACGGAAGAGAGACTACTTCTACAGGAAGGCCAAAGAGGAAGGGTACCCCAGCCGCGCAGCCTACAAGTTGATCCAAGCAAACAGGCGGTTTAGATTTTTAAAGCGGGGTGACGTAGTCGTAGACCTAGGTTGTGCTCCAGGCGGCTGGCTCCAAGTGTCAGCCAAAATAATCGGACCTGACGGTGTTGCGCTAGGGGTTGATGTTAGAGGTATCGACCAGAAACTGATGAGTCGGGGGGTCGTCTTCATGGAAGGTGACATACTAGATCCTGAACTGCCAGAAAAGATAACGGACAGGTTGGGGCGAAGGCCTGATGTCATACTCTGTGACGCTTCCCCAAACGTCTCAGGCGTCTGGGAGGTTGACCACGCCCGGCAGATTCACTTGGCGAGAGCGGCACTTAGCATCGCCAAGTTAACTCTTAAAGAGAGTGGGCGCTTCTTTGTGAAAGTGTTTGATGGTCCTCTCTTGAAGGAATATATTGGAGAAGTTAAACAACACTTCCGAGACTTAAGGCTCCTCAAGCCTGAGGCCAGCAGGGCGAAGAGCTCCGAACTCTACCTTTTGGGGTTAGGCTTCAGGGGTTGCGGAGATCTTCAGCTACGTGTTACATGTCCTCCCGACCTGCAAGATTCTACATGAAAATTTATATCCAGTGTTAATCTGTCGTCTGTTTTGTTTCCTTGGTGTCAATTAATTCTTTGCGTATAAAAATATCGGCGCACACCAGATCTACCTCGAAACGTAAGGAGACCGCGGAAAGTCTTAATTCTTACAGGCTTTCTGTAAACTGTGGGGGGTCGACCTGGGTCAGCTTCTAAGATTTTTTGGTAAGGATTGTGAGGCGGATGGCGGATGTAGCTCTGAAGGTGTTCCACACCAGGAGCTTAGCATGTCGGTGACCGTCAAAAAAATTGAGGCTCTCGTAGAGCAATTAACGAAAGAGATTAATCACCCCCTGCGCTACGCTGTGGACACTCATGGCATATCTGTCTTCGTCCACGGAGTAGAGGGGCATATAATGAGGGTATATCATGCGAAGACGAAGATTGAGTTATGGTTTCTCTTAGGCCACCGAGGGAGGGCGTTGGGGCACTTGGGGATCTTTCCAGCACAGTGGAAAGGGTGGTATACCATGGATATAACAGACGATACGAAGCTTGGCGCTATAAAGTCGCTGTTGATGGAGGCAGTCCTGTTTAGTAAAGAATGTTCATGTAAAATTTAGATGCTGGATATGGCAAGGTTTCTAATTATCTGCTCGCCTTCGCTCGGCCCCCTAACGTAAAGGATATCGCCTCCTTTAATCGCTGTTGCGCTGGTGGGGCCGCACACCCATTCTTCCCCCCTCTTAATGCATATCACCCGCATACCACTTAGTTCTTGAAGTTTTACTTCGCCGAGCGTCTTCCCGTCCAACTGGGAGCCTGGCTCAATCTTCACTCTCCTAACTGTTTCGCTCGATGAGTCAAAGATTGACCGGATCACTGGGTGGGTTGGCAACCCCCTTAGCACAACATCAGATATGGTAGAGGCGGCGTCAATTATGTCCTTAACATGATCTCCAGTTCTAACCAAGCTCCAGAGTTTCTCAGGAGTTTGCACTACTTTGGCTAACTTTAACGTAGTCTCCTCAAAATCAATATAGACATTCTCAAGCTTCTGGTGGAGCTCCATGACATCCTCCGCTAGATCCCTATCATTAAAAAGGAGGGCTGTGTAAGCTAGGTCTAACTGAAGTTCCGATCTGTCCATCAGCTCTGAGAAGAGGTTTCTAGCCCTCTGGGAGAGTTCAGTCTCTTCAGTCAATTAAGCTCAACCTGCCGCAATCTCCTTCAACCTTTCAACACCAACATTCTCTCCTCTAGCTATAATTATGTCATCAGGAAGGATTCTATCTACGCTTGCAGGTTGAGTGATCCATTTCTCACCCCGCCGCACTGCGACTATGTCCACTCCAAGCTTCATTCTTATACTCTTGCTACTCATAGACTTCTTACATAGGATCGAGTTGGTTGCGGCTCGAACTGCTACAAATGGTTCATCTATCTGTTTCAGTCCCTCTAGGAGGATTGGGTGAGGTTCCACACCCTTAAGAATGGGGTAAACTATTTCTCCAGCAGCGTTGGATACTCTGTCTGTCGCCAACGCCACTGTCAAGATTGATTGTAAGGCTTCAGCATCTTCAATATCCCTGGCAGCGAGCATAATTATTTTCTGTAGTTGGTTGAGTAGTCCGTCGATATTTTTTTCTAAGGTAAGCACCTCCTCCGCTAGACTCCTATCGCGAAGGATCAATGTTGCGTAGGAGAGGTCAACTATCAGTGTTGTGTTATTCCTTATCTCGACCAATAACTCCTTGATCGATGTAGGTTTATACTCTTCCCTTCCAGGGGACATAACACTCTTCTACCTTCAATGTAGATAGAGGTTCTTGGTTTTTAATTTTTCTACCAATCAAAAGGTTGGTTAAACCAAGGAGAAAGATTTTACCGAAAATATCAGGATAAGGGTACCAGCCATATCTCCCAAGGTGCTGGTGAAGGGGGCGGTAAAGTTGTCAGGGTTTAATCCCTTGGAGAAGCTCAAATAGGCGACTATTATACCAACTATGCACATGGCGATCGTGGCTGTTAAACCGGCAGTCAAAAACGCCCCGAAGACCAGAGTGGCGTCGATTAAGATGAATAGGAAATACCTCGTAGCTAGGATAACTATCACAGCTAGCAGGGTGAATCCTGATAATGCTACCGCAGATATAGCCAACAAGTCGAAGGCTAAAAGGCGGCGTGGCCTGAAATGTCTATCAATCGTCCCTATGAATAGACGGGAAGTTAACCTAGAACTGAAAACTGTAGCTAGGACTCCAGCCATATTGATAAACGCGGGTATTACCAGTAGTACAAAAGGGGCATCCTCAACGATGAGGTAGGTGGCATCCTCTAGAGTTCTACCCGTGACCAAGGAAAACAGCACTAAGAATAGTAGGATGGGTAAACTTTCACGAATAATCACCGACCCCCGATACATTTTCTCATATTCACGTCTCCTTTTCAGACCTCTCACCTAACCCACCAGCTGAATGATCGGGCTCAGGTAAAGTACTAACTTGACAGCTAAGATGAGGAAGACTATCGTCAATATGTCTCCAATTACAGATAGAACTGGTGCTGTGACATTGTCTGGGTCTAACCCTCTGTAAGCAGCATAGACTGCGACGAATGCGGCTAAGAAGGCTTGAGTTACAGCTGAGAGTGCCGCGGTCAGGAAGGCTAATAGAATTAGGGTGAGCAGGTTTACTACGAGTACCCCAACTACGAGCGACCATAGATAGACTCCCACGCTTAGAACTCCTGATACTACCAGGCTTAACGCTATCGAAGATTCAACGTTACTCCTAAGGATGTTATTGTAGCCTTTATCCCAGCTTACAAGCCCTATGTGAATCGCTGAACCTAGCCTCTGGGCGAGGGAAGTTGCCACATTTCCCCTCAGCTCCATCAGTCCCGGTAGAAGGAATAGAAGCCCTGGCAGCAGCTCGAAGAAACCGCGAATGTCTAACAAGAAGGCTCCAGCAGCTATTTCCGCCAGAGTCGTGAGTAGGATGAAGGGTGTGACCTCCATGTACGTATGCACCATGGACCTCAGCTGGGTTCGCGTTGGCATCTCCAGTTTGCTCCCCAGCGGCGTTAGCAAGTAAGCTCTAGCATCAAGTATTTATGGGTTGATATGAAGTTTGAGTCTCGCTGAGCCTCTGCCTAAACTCGCCTAAAGTTACGGTGCTAGATGAGAAATCTGCTTTGCTGTCGCAAGCTTCGGAGCTGTGGCTGGCTGATATAAAAGTTCTACGGCAGTAACTGGAGAACCTGCGTATTGGAGGCCGAGCTGTTAGTGTTTTTATACGTCAATTACCCTTCTGGCGCTGATTCCAGAATCGTTTTGAAGTGTTTAATACTCTCCCTGATAAATTCTTCAGTAACCGGCCCTAAGGGTGTGGGCGATTTAAATATTCTGGTAGGTATTCTAAGTTTCCCGAAGTCGAAGCCTTCCCTACACTTAAAGTTATACTTCGACCTAAGTATTTCTGCTCCAATCTTCACTAGATCCTCGCAGCTTAACTGATAACCCAACAAGTTGTAAGCCCTTGCGACTATCTCGGGCGTGTATACTCCTCTCCCGAAGTAACAGACCACTAAACTGGAGAGAATCTGCCTCCACTTCTCTTCAGCGATGAGGGCTTCAGCCACACCTTCAGGAGTCGGGTGTTTACCAGCTTTCGCAAATTTCTCGTCCACGCTATATCCAGCCCCATCCAGGTGACTGTGTCGGGCTCCTACCAAGTAGCCTACATAGGCTGCAGGCCCCGTATGGTAGCCTGGCATCTCATTACCCCCAAACGCTAACGCGAACTCTTCACCTCCATACTTCGAAGAGGCGTAGTCAACCCCACGAGCCAGCGCAGTGTAGAACTCAGTTGGTTGGCCTACAATGTTCTTTACCGCGTTGAGGTATACGCCGTAGTCTCCCCATTGCAACTTAAGCCCAGCTGTCTCTCTTTCTGTGATTAATCCTCTCTGTTGCATCTCTGTAGCCCAAGCGAGGGAGACGCCTGTACTCATAGCGTCAAGGCCTAGGGTCTCCACCTCTTCTATCAGTTTGAGGATTCCTTCACAAGTTCCAACCCCCAACATGGCACCTAACGAGTAGATCAACTCATAGTCGTATGAGATCATCTTGGTCTTGTAGAAGTAGGGCTCGGTCTCGTAGGGAATCCTGAAGGCTGCTATGTGAATACAGCTTACAGGGCAGTGAGCGCATGCCACCCTCCGACCGAGGTATCTCTCAGCGAAGGTCTCACCGGAGATTCCATCAGCACACTCGAAGTCGCTCTTAGCAAGGTTCTGGGTTGGGAGTGCTCTCATCTCGTTGAGTGGGAGGATGTTCATCGAGGTGCCTAACTCGTGATACTTCTTCATTAGGGGCGAGGTTACTAGGGCATTAAAAACTTCATCATAGAGAACTCTGTACTGTCTGGGGTCTTTGAACTTGAAACTGCGTCTCCCGGATATCACGAGTGCCTTCAACTTCTTACTCCCAAAAACTGCGCCTAACCCCAACCTGCCAAAGTGTCTATAAGTCTCCGTTACCACGCAAGCGTATGAGACCATCCTTTCCCCAGCCTGTCCTATACGCATGATAGTGCGTATCCCAGGTTTGGGCTCACGCTCTCGGATCACACGCCCTGTAGCACTGCTTCCCATGCCCCATAGAACTGAGGCATCCTTGAAACTAACCTCATCCATATGAACACTCAGGTAGATAGGCGTCTCACTCCTACCCTTGATTACCAGTGCACCGTAACCTGCCATCCTCAAAGCTACAGCACTCCGGCCGCCCCCATGGCTCTCTCCAAGATTTCCAGTTAAAGGAGATTTGAACATCGCTACCATCTTAGAAGCGATAGGGAAAACTCCGTTCAACTGGCCCACCGCGAAGATGATGGGGTTCTCCGGCCCAAGTGGGTTCACGCTAGGGGGGCACTCTTTGTGGAGGAGTTCTATTGCGGCGCCGGTTCCACCTAGACGCTCTTTGAAGAGTTCGGGTTGCTCCTCAACCCACGACCTCCGCCTAGTCAGGTCAATATACAATACTCTCGAGATAGGATCGCCCTCAATCATCTTCTATCCTCTCCCTCACCTACAGGTTGAAGTTTTATCACACCGTAAGCGCAATAGCCGACACAATATCCACAGTAAACGCAGATGGCAGGCTTGTTTACCTCCTCATCCCAGAACACTGCGCCTACAGTGCAGGCATCTACACAGTTCTTGCACATTATGCACTTGCTCGGTATGAGAGTTACACCCCCAGGCTTTCTGAATACGAGCGCGTCGGTTGGGCAGACTTTCATGCAAGGCGGCTCTGAGCATGCCTTACAAACTGTAACCACGAAGCCTCTTTCAAACCCTCCAGCGGATTTTATATGTATTGTAGATCTTGAGAGACCGGCCTCCGCGAAGCGGCGTGTGCAGGCGAACATGCAACACTGACAGCCGACGCAGAGATCATAGTCCACAACCACCAACCTGTTGGCTTTCAGAATTAACACCTAACTCAAAGTAGTTCATCACACCTCTTTAGGTTTCCGCTACGACTTGATACTCGGCAGTGGTTTCTTCATGATTCAAGGTTAGTTCACGTCATAGTTCCCTCGGGTTGGTGCGCCAAGATTATAAGTTACACCTAGTGTAAAGTGTTCTGTGGCGAAGCCACGGTTTCAGGTTGGAAGATAGTTAGACTCATGGTTGAGGATGTGTATGCGGCTTATAGTAGGTATCACTGGCGCTAGTGGGGTTGTCTATGGGGTAAGGCTCCTCCAAGTTCTAAGGGAGCTGGGGGTTGAGACCCATCTGGTCGTAAGCAAGGCGGCTGAGAAACTCATCAAATATGAGGTTGAGCTAAGCTTGGACGCTGTTAAAAGTTTAGCCTCAAAATGCTATGCCCCTGACGATCTGATGGCCCCGATCACGAGTGGAAGCTATGTGGTCGAAGGCGCCGTAGTCGCCCCCTGCAGTATGAAGACTCTAGCAGGTATTGCCTGCGGGTATAGTGATAACCTCCTCCTACGCGCGGTCGAAGTCTCGTTGAAAGAGCGTCGCAGGGTTGTTATCGTAGTCAGAGAGATGCCTTTCAGCCTCATTCACCTCGAGAATATGGTGAGGGTGGCGAGGGCTGGAGGCACCCTCATGGCTGCTTCCCCAGCCTTCTACCACAAACCTAAGTCGCTGAGCGATGCAGTTGACCATGTTGTGGGCAAGGTTCTAGACTTGTTCCACATAGAGCACAGCCTATATAGAAGGTGGGAAGGCGGTACGTAGCTGCAAATTAGTGTTTTATGGTTACTTGCAATGAGTATATTAGCGAGTTTGAGGTATCTCCTGAGTCCGCTTAATTCGTAGGGCAATGATGTATCTTCGACCAAAATCGCCAAGCATCTTTAACGCCAATGTTATCCCCTGTATAGTCGCCCATGTCTATAGCATAAACATATGAACCTGCAAACTTTCGAATAGAAGCCCTTAAAAGGTGGAAGAGTCTAGCTGAAGCCCAAATAGTAAGGTCTTATATACTTCAATGGTAAGGATTTGGAAGATTAGGGTGGTGTATGATGGCTAAATGTCCGAAGTGTGGAGCTGAAGTTTCAACGCCCATCAAGGAGTGGGACGTAATCCCTAAAGGAAAGAAAGGACCAAAACTACATGTGCAGTTATTTGAGCACTGCGGAAAGAAGTTTCGTTTAGCTCATAAAGTCGATTAACAAATGTTCTCCTCCTCCCGCAGAGGAAAACTCTCTTTTTATTTCCAACATATACGAAGTGATACACATTCTCAAGGCGAAGGTAAATTTAAGCGTCACCTATTGGCGAGTTTGGCTTGTAGCGTTTGAGAATCAAGCGGCACCTAGACACTTTACAGGAGTTGGTTTGGGGTTGCCATCCGCTAGAGTTATCTTCTGACTGGTGGTTACCTAAAAAATTGCAACAGGTTTAATTTATGTACACATAGCAAGAGCAGAGTGGATATTTTCTTCAGTCTAAGAGGTTGGTTCATTAAAAAGAAAAAGGAAGGATTCTATTTTATCTGGACCCTATGTTTCTTTGGTTCGGGTGTCGGAGTCTTCTTGGGTACTTCGATCTCTAGAAGGCCATTTTTCAGAGTAGCTTCAGCCTTCTCCGGTACAACCTCTTCCGGTAAGGTGATGCAACGGTACAGCCTCGAGTAATTTCGCTCTCGGCTGACAACTTTCTTCCCTTTCCTCTCCTCTTCCTCGGTTGCTGCTTCAGCGTTGACCTCTATACTATTATTGGTTGCGTGGATCTCAATCTTGTCTTTCGGTATTCCAGGTACCTCTAACCGCATCCTGTAAGCTGTGCCTTCATCTATTAGGTCGCAGCATGGTTCCCTAATCTCGTTAAGCGGCGGAGCTAGGGGAGCTGCCCAAGGCGAGAATAGATCTATGAAGCCACGCCTGAACTCGTCGAAGAATCTGTCCACCTCTTCCCAGAAGCTGGGTAATGATGGCCGTATTGTGGGATGTAGCATCCGTCTTGTGGTTGTCTTTGCTGGTAGGGTGGTGCCTGGCTCCTTAGGTTTCACTTCTTCGGGCATATCTATCTATCCCCCATTTAGTTAGTAACATAAAGTTACCAATGAATAAAATAAACAACCCGTATATAACTTTTTCTCCACTCAGAAGTGAAGGTTAATACAGCGAGCCTCTACATGTCTCACTAAGTTTAAACTACTGCGTTTTTAAAGTCGCCTTTTCTGACAATCACATATTTAGGGTAGAGACCGCCTTTAGTCTGTTTTATCAAACCTATGGCGAGCAATCTACGGCATCTCTCCACAACATCTGCCGCTTCAACCGGCCGCCCTTTAAGCTCAACGATTGAAATAGTTATCTCGCGGGCGCTCCTCTCTATCCCATCCCCCAACACGGCTAGTATAGTCTCATCAAGCTCGTCTAGTACAGGTTTTTCAGCCTGAGCCTTGGCCTGAAACCTTTCCTCTTCAGGCATTGTTTGAATAGGTAACTCCTTCGGCATTATGGAGAAGTGTTCATGCACGATTCTCCACTCTCCTCCCTCCTCTAAGAGGAACATAGATACCCGCGATTGAACATTGAACCTACTTCCCCTTATAGCACCCTCATAGTCTAGATAGAAGGAAGCCCAAGCACATCCGCCGTGGACCTCTATCCTGAGATCTCTCATTTTATAATTGTAGCTCGACAGAACCTTCAACGCGGCCTCCTCCTCTTTCAAAGCCTCAGATCCTTCTTGGAGCTTCGGTGTCCAGTCGTCGAACTTTGTATAGAATCCAACCTTAACAGTCGAGGCTATCATGGAGGGATCCCTCAGCCTAATACCCTCTATCCGGCGGCGGATGACCTCTCCAACCAGAGCTTTTTCCGCATCCAAGGCGAGATACCTAAACATTCTTAAGCCTTTCAAACCAATAACCCTTTCTCAACTGGCAGTCCTAGAGATCCGAGCCTCTCAGTGGGAGAGAGAAAAGGTGCTGAAAGTGAGACGTGGCGCCCTGGCCGGGATTTGAACCCGGGTCGTGCGGGCGACAGCCGCGCATACTAGACCGGACTATACTACCAGGGCCCGGAAAAGAGGTTAAGCCTCCTCAATTATTAGCTTTTCTCTCTCAAGGCGCGCTTGAGGAGGCTCTCTAGATATTCGATGCGGCTTTTAACATCCATGAGTCGCTGCTGAGTAAGCTCAATCTGTTCTCTAGCTCTCCAACGCTCCTCCCTCAGAGCCTTAACTTTACTTAGGACGGTGGCGTGCCACTCTATTGGTGCATGTTTATGTTGCATCGGGGTGGGTTCAGATAGTTGCTCCATTGCAAGTGTCAACCTCGTCGAAATCCTCCCCAAGTCCTCTTCCGATTCTTTTAGGCATATTTCGAGTTCCTTGATTAGGCTTAGAAGATCTGATAGGCGTTCTCGAACCTGATCTAGAGTGAGGCTGGCGTATTCGCCTGCGAAGTATGGACAACCAAGCTCGTCGGCTTTATTCACATCTACTCCCCACGTATCTACTTAGCTTTTGCTTTATTAAGACGTAGCAAATTAGCTCGCCTCAATGCTTGTCGTTACTACCTCTATAGCTCCGGCTACTGTGACATTATGCATGTTTACAGTATTGTGAAGCTTTTCACTGTGTAGCACCGAGTGGAAGTTCTGGAATTGATTGGTTAAACCTGAACTAGTTTCTCTGGTATAAGTTCTAGCGTCAGATATAACATCAAGTAATCTCTAACATGCCTCGTAATGAGGAAGTTCCTCTTTACATACTCCCTACCCACCTCACCCATCTCCCTAGCCTTCTGCGGATGTTTCAGAAGAAATCGTGCACGCTCTGCGGCCTCTCCTATACTGTTAACTAGGAAGCCATTGACACCATTAATTATCTGTAAAGGAATCCCGCCGGCGCTTCCGCCAATTACAGGCTTCCCTTTCCAGAGGGCTTCGCTTACAGTAAGGGCGAAACCTTCCTTCAAAGATTTTTGGAGGACGACACTTGAAGCCCGTTGTAGAGCATTAATCTCCAAGTCGGCGCCTGCGGGAAGGAGGAGTATGTGAGCGTCTCTATCACCCTTCACAAGCTTTTGGACATTTCGGAATACTTCCTGGCCTTCAGGATCATCCGCCGCTAACCCCCCAGCAAGTATGAGCTGACAGTCGATTCCCCGTTTGCCCAGCTGTGTAGCATCTAACAGCTCCCCACCTCTGATCAGCCGTTGGATGTCGATGACAGCATCTGGTCTCTTAACTTGCTGGTATACTTTAACTACTCCTTCAGGGTCTTTTAGGTGGTCGAACCTACCTATTTGGCAGATTACGGGCTTCTCATGGTTAATGTGAAACTTTTCCAGAACCATGCCCACCGTCTCTGACGGTATCTCGCGGTTCTTCTCGCTTAGGGGGTCAATTGAAGGGGGGATTATGAACTGCCTTATTAGGAGGTCTTTCTTAGCGAACTTCTCTACGTGGAACACTGCCGCATCGTATTGAGATATGAAATGTTTCAAAAATTCCCAGACTCTCGGATTGGGGGTTGAGACGTCTATGTGACACCGCCAGATCCACTTTCCCCGTCTTTTTGGGAAGTGTTCAATGAGGGCGGCAGGTTGCAAGTCATGTATTACCACAAAGTCCGCATCGTCTAGATCTAAGAGCTTAGCATTCTCTTCGTTGTTTCGAATGTAAGACTCTAACATCTTATTGGTGATCGCAACACGCATCCCGTGGAGTGCGTTGTGAAAGCTTTTTGTAACATGAAAAAATTCTTCATCTCCCGTGATAACCTGCCATTCAGCCTCCATACCGCTCTCATTTAATAGGGGGATGAGCCTTTGTAGTATCTCCGCGACCCCTCCACCAACTCTTGTTGAGTTGATGTGGATAACCTTTCTACCACGCAGTCTCTCGCCCAGAGACATAATTTCCTCTATGACTTTGGCGCCGACGATCCCCTCATAATCTTTGAGAGTCACTGCTCTCGCCCTCCAGCAACCGGTCACTTCTCCACTCAAATGTAGCTAAAACTTTGGAGAAATTAACTCCTTGATCTCTGCAGCTAACTTTTGAGCGTCACCAAGGCTTAAATGTACCTCAAGCAGACGGTATCCCCCATGAAACTTCGATTTGATGATCAACCTAGCCAACTCGCGCCCTCCAGGCGGGGTAGGAATCACCTCCACCGAGACATCCACGATGTCTGGTAATGGGATTATGGGGTGATGAGCCCATCTAAGCAATGTTAGCAGAGCTCCATATATTGTCTCATTGTTCTTTGTCAGTTCCTTTAGGCTTTCTATGGATGAAGGTTTAATGTAAATCGCCAAGTAGTCTTTCCTCAACTCGACAATTTCATGATCAGCCTCAAATACGGTAGGATACTCGCTCACGAAGCTCACCATAACTTAAACACGATTAAATCTTGCCAAGTTTATTAATGGTTATCCTGATTATTTAATTAAAAATTGTGCCCATGCGGCGCCACCTGACCGGCGATGAGCTACTATGGGCAAAGAATGGCGTCCAGCGCGAAGAATTGTAAAGAGCATATGCGGAGCAGTCACACAAATCTTATCACTACTCGGTATATTAATAGTTGGTTATGCGCTTCTGCCACTCATAAATTTCGCCTTTAAAATATTCATCCCGGGAACAGAGATCGGCATAGGCATGGTAGTGTTTGTGATCTTCGCGGCGGTCTTCTCGTTCGCAGCTTTCAGGTTTATAGGCTCAGTTCTGGCTCGCATCGGTCTCACACCGGATAAGCTGGCTAGATTTATGCCGGGCACATTTCCAAGTCACGTTGGCTTGTTAAGAAAACTTATTCTTCAGTTCTATCTTGTAGTAATAATCCTAATAGCTTACTGGGTAGCGTCACCAATCCTTAACCTAATCCCCGGCTTGGGGCTTGTTATTACCGCTACTCTGCAAACGGTTGTGGGTGCTATAGTCGTTCTTTTCTTTTGGGGAGTCGGAAGATTAGCCTATAGGGAGTTGGAGGTCGCTATAGGTAGGATAGTCTGGGGTTCAGAGGCGAAGCAGTTGCCACTCGGCAAGGTTGGCGAAAAGGCTCTGAAAGTGGTTATATCCTTTTTAGTTTTGATTGGGGTGCTCGTCCTCAGTTACACTTTCATGCCCTTGCTAGAATTCTCTTCCAACATTTTAATCCCAGTCTTTGGAATTTCTTTAAGCCTCGTAATCTCTATAATTATCCTTGGAGTACTTAGCTTAATTGCGGTTCGGTTCATTACCAGTGCCATTGCTCTCCTTGGTTTTCCCCTTGAAACCTTAACTGGACTGATGCCCAGCTTAGCGTCACCAAATGCGCGCAGCCTTCTACATAGGATTTTCCTCGACCTCTCCTTCATCATCTTGGCCTTAATAGTCTACTGGGTTGCCTATCAGCTCATAGTCTTAATCCCAGGCATCGGTGCTGCTCTAGCTGCAGCATCACAGATCGTTGTAGCCGCCATTATAGTGCTGCTCTTTTGGGACATCGGTAGAACGCTGTACAACAAACTGGAAGAGGCGGCAAGCAGAATTTCCATCTAAAAACCTAAACAACCAGTTGACGCACGGTTTACTAATCTAGCCCTGAAACCGGCGCATGGCTCTGTAAGCTCTACACAAAATATCGCTTTCAAGGCTCATCTCAAGCAGCCTGGATTGTAGCCATTCTAACTCCAATTCGTTTATGGAAGGCTTCTCTAAGCTTAACCTAAACCTTGATATTGAGCAAATGGAGACAGCTGGGTCTCTCAAAATCTAATAGAAATAGGCCAGCCTTGCTTCGTCTGTTTGGAATCAAACAGTATGCTTGTTCTCAGCCCTAATGGTAGCCGTGTTTCTTCTGTAGGAGGAAAGATAAATTTATCTCGAAGGCGGCTACAGGGTTTGGTATCTTGAAGTTTGTGAGGACTTTGGGGTGAACCTCACCCAGTATTGCGACCTCCTCCCCTCCGACCGTGATGGCGGCGGTTCGCCCTTTTATGAAGCTTTTATGGTCTTTACCATCAATGCTCCAACCTTCCACGTTTAGATATCGGAGTACGCCGTATACCGTCGACTGAATCATCTCATAGCTAACCTTATAATCGCAAACGATACCCGCAAGCCGAAGATCGTTCCTCGCTCTAGTCTCTTCCGTTGGATCCCTGATTACCACGTTCCCACACTCAAAGACCTTCTGGGGGTAGTCTACATGTGTGTTACAGGAGAGAAACTCGAGGAGGCATGGAAGAAGCCACCGCCGCATAACCGAATGTTCGCGAGTCGTCGGATTTGCAACCGCTACTAGTTCCGCGCAATCCAACCCCATCATAGCTACCTGGCTCTCCCTGCTAGTTAACACGTAACTAGTAATCTCCTGGAAGCCGTAACCTACCATTACATCTCTAACCGACCGGGTTAGTTTGCTCTCCTTTAGAGTCCGCCCAAACGTTAAGGTAGCCGGCATCTCTGGTTTGACACGGTCGTAACCATAACCTATTATTATGTCCTCCACAAGGTCGACTGGGTGGATTATGTCGCATCTGTAAGGCGGTATAATCAGCTGGAGGCTCTCCCTGCTTTTAACTCCCACGCCATACCGCATCTTATTAGCTATGGCTTCTAATGTTTTAATGTTTAGAGTTAGCCCTGAGACTCTCTCCACGTAGTCCAGCTTCAACTCCATTTTTCGAGGTTTGAGTGAAGCGGTGTACACCATGTGCTCTGGATACTCAACTTTTACACTTTCTATAACGGCTCCTCTCTCCCCGAGGCTCGTTGCCACGATGTTCACTACGTCGTTGACGATCTCATCGCTGAGCCCAGTCACATCAACGAATAGATTCCGGCTTTGAGTGGTCAATTTTGTGTCCTCGCTGTTTATGATTGGCGGCATGGAGAGTACGGTGCCTTCCGCATCTCTAAGCAGAGGGTAGCGTGGGAGCCTCTCCAGTAATATCCCGTATTCAACCCCCTTCTGAGTCTCCCTGAGAATCTCCTGAGCAGTCATACTCCTTGTCTCCTCAAGTGGCGTGAACCTTATCTTGCAAGGAGGTAACGCCCCGTAGTTCATAGGAGGCGTAACCTTATCCAGATCGTAGATGCCTATCGAGCCTTTCCGACGTTTCCTGCAGATCGTTTCATGAAGTTTCTCCTGGAGCAAGAGTATATCTTTAAGGGAACTATCAGTTAACTTTAGATTACGGATGACTGCGCAGGCGATGTAAGGCCGGATTCCATCGACGCTTCTGTCGACTTTCACCACCACCCTACCTTTCCTCCAGCGGTAGGATGGGTAACCTTTCTCCAATCCCAAGAAGCCCTTCAAGGCTCGGGCAATACCCTCAACTGAGAACATATCAGGCCTGTCAGCATTAACCTCGAGAGTCACCTTCCCTCCTTCCACAGATTTAACCTCGCATTTGATTAGTGGAAGGGCATAGGTGAGACGGTTAAGGGGGATATCTCTCCCAAGTAACTCGTGCAAATCTACAAGGTCAAATTCAACAGTTGGCATATTTACCGCATCCTCAAGAGGTCAAGTCTCTTCGAGTATAACTCTCGTATGTCGCTAATTCCGAGTTTCGCCATGGCTAGACGGTCAATGCCAATTCCCCAAGCGAGAACAGGATGCTTAATACCGAGGGGGCTGAGCACCTCCGGCCTGAACATACCGGCTCCGACGAATTCCACCCAACCGAGGATGGGATGTTTGACGAATGACTCGACGCTGGGCTCGGTGAAAGGGAAGTAGCCAGGTCTGAAAATGACTTCGCCTAACTCTAATGCTTCAGCGAACTCTCGAAGGAAGCCGATTAGGTGGCGGAAGTTTAGGCCTTTATCCATGACTATTCCTTCACACTGGGAGAACTCCATCGAGTGTTTGGCGTCGAGAACATCGGGTCTGTATACCTTAGATATGCAGAACATCTTTACCGGGGGGTCCTTATGTTGGTATAGGTATCTCGCTGATACGGCGGTGGTTTGAGTTCTCAGTATAAGTCTACTTGCAACATCTCTGCTCCACTTGTATCGCCAACCTCGAGATCCCGTATTCCAGCCATTTTCGTGAACTCGCCTAACCCTGTCCACTAGGGTGTCGTCTGGTAGAGACCCACGGGTGGGCTCCTCGATAAGGTAGCTATCATGAATCTCCCGCGCTGGGTGATCCTGTGCTTGGAATAAGACGTCGAAGTTCCAGAACTCTGTCTCTACATACGGGCCTTCAGCTTCCTCAAAGCCCATCGAGACGAGTAGCAGCCGGACTTCTTCTAGAAACTCTAGGTAGAAATGTTTCCTTCCAGGATAGAGTGGAGGTGGGGGGGCCTTCACATCGTACTCTCGAAGTTTCACTTCTCTCCATCGACCTGAGGTTAATAACTCGCTGGTTAATGCGGTTATTTCTATTCCAGAACTTGCGCCCTCTTTGACCCGAGCCCAGCCGGCTTCAGTCAGCTTAGTCATTCTCAAGACTGCGGGTTTCTCTTCGAGGAGTTTCCTTCTCCTCAATGCTCTGGCTGTCTCAATTTGCTCGGAATTAAGCTCGGTCGAAGCAATCTGCATTCGCTCTTCAACAAGGCGGAGTAGTGACTCCTCCATGCTAACTGGCGGTGATTCTGTGACTTTTATTACGACTGTATCCCCCTTCCGCTCCAAGCTACACAGCCCCTTCTTTATAAGCCAACCTAGAGCAATGCTTGCCTCTTCACTGCTCAAACCAGCTCTCTCAGCTGCAGCCGCCAATGTGGCAGATCCCCCAAGTTCAATGGTAGCCTTGGCCAATCTCCTCTCTGGAAGACCCTTAGCAATGTCAGTCCGCCCTTCATCAGTCAACTTAAAGAAACTTACAGGCTGCTCTGTTACTTCTACAAGGTTATCTTTTTCTAAGGCGAGGATTGACCGCATGACTGCCGAGTGGTTTAACCCTGACCTTTTGCAGACCTCCTCAACAGACCCTTGACCGCTAGACTCCGCTAGAGCCTTCAGAACTTCAAACTCTAAATCTCTCATCTCAGCCATGGACCTTATCAGCCTCCACCCAACTTGCAGGTAACTGCTTCTATGAGCCATCCCATTATGAGAATTAAAGATTTCACAATGTAGCCTCAGCCTTGAGGCTTCGCTCGTTTATCTTTACCGATAACTCCAGCCTCGGCGAGATGAACGAGTGAGCGTATTGTAGCCTCGCCTGTAACCTTACCTTGGTTCTCAACAGTCCTCTCCCACCTCAACCTCGTCATGCCGCTCCTCGAGTTATAGACAATACCGACGATGTTATACGCCTTTACAAACTCGACATCTCTGATCTTGCTGATGGTTACTTTGTCCTCAGCCTCCACATATATGACTCCCATTTCCCCAGCCCGCTCTGGGAAGACTGACTCGTCATCGATGAGTTCGTCCGGCATAAAGCTCTTACAGCAACTAAGTATGATAAACCGCCGGAAAGCCTCTAGCGGGCAGTGGGTATTTATGGAGACCATGAGCGGCAGTTCCCTATTACTAATATGAGATAACTATCAAACTTAAACTGAGCGCTGGGTAGCAGTTTAGGGAAAAGCTCTTATCAACTATCAGCCCCAACCTATTGCTACAACAGTTTGGGGTATTAAGGCTATGACTGGCGAAGGAGAGGGCGGAATGGTTGTAACCCCTTGGAGGGTATCTGGGGAGATAGATTATGATAGACTAATAAACCAGTTCGGTACGCAGCCTATCACTACGGAGCTACTTGAACGAATAAAGAAGTTCTCTGGGGAGTTGCATCTACAACTGAGGCGAAAAATCTTCTTCTCCCACAGAGATTTAGACTGGATCCTGAACCTCTACGAGAGAGGTGAACAATTTGTCCTTTATACTGGACGGGGGCCGTCCGGTCCAGTCCACCTAGGCCATATCGTACCGTGGCTCTTCACTCGACACCTCCAAAACGTCTTCAAGGCGAAACTTTACTTCCAGATGACAGACGACGAGAAGTTTCTCATCCATCAGGGGCTTTCGATTAAGGATGTGTGGGGCTTCACCTACGATAACGCGTTGGATGTTGTAGCCGTCGGGTTCGATCAAGCTAAGACTAAGATTATCTCTAACATCAAGAACATTAGCGCCCTATATGATATATCTTTAAGAGTTGCCAAACATGTGACCCTCTCCACAGCGAAGGCAACCTTCGGCTTCGATGACAGCTCCAATATCGGAATTATCTACTTTCCCGCCTTACAGGCAGCCCCAGCCTTCCTTGAGTCAGCTATCACTGGGCGAAACGTCCCCTGCCTTATTCCTGCGGCGATAGATCAGGATCCCTACTGGCGTATCACTCGAGATGTTGCTCCCAAGCTTGGCTACTACAAGCCAGCCCAGATTCACTCTCGCTTCCTGCCGGGGCTTGGGAGAGAGGGAAAGATGTCTACCTCTCAACCCGAGACTTGCATATTCACGGTGGACCCCCCGGAAGTGGCCGTGAAAAAAGTTATGAACGCTTTCACTGGTGGTAGGCCAACCGTGGAAGAACAACGAAAACTTGGGGGCGACCCCGAGATCTGTCCTGTATACCATTACTTCCTATTCCTATTCGAAGAGGACGACGCTAAACTCGCTGAGCTTTGGGAGAATTGTCGTACAGGTAAGCTCCTTTGTGGAGAATGTAAAGAGATTCTAGCCGGTAGAGTGTCAAAGTTCCTCCGAGACCACCAGGCTAACAGGGAGAGAGCGAAGGATGTTGTGGATGGTTTCTTTTTGGAAGATGCCTACTTGCGAAAGAAGTTTTACTGAGGTGATAGGGTCTTACCTTCTCTGTCGATCTCCCCAGCTCTGATCCTAGTAGCGGATATTGGTTTACCGTCCTCAGCCATGACTTCCTCTACCACTATAATTTCTAGCTCCTTCATCAGGCGTTGCCTACGAAGTTCGTTTATCCTCAATGCGCCTGGGTAGCTCTCAGGGCTGACAACTATGGCTTCCAAGTCCAGCGTATCCGCAGCTGTACCTTCCCTACTATCAATCGGGATGATGTGAGCTCTGGAAGCTACCCCCTTCCGCCGCAGAAGATTCAGCAAGGCTTCCTTCCTTGCCTCATACGAGGCAACTGTGTGTGTGGTATGTAGCTCCCTTGCCAACCTGTCGGTGGTCAAACCTATAATGACTTCTTCACCTTTGAGGAAAGCCTCCTCTAGGAGCTTCCGGTGGCCTTTATGGAGGGAGTCGAAAGTTCCCCCGACCGCAATTCTCCTAAACTTGTTCACCATGGAATACTGTTCATCACCAACCTAGGCGTTCCTAGCAATTTCTATGCCATCTACCTTATAACTCAAGTATAATTAATCATTAACCCGCGTGATGAGCGTTGATCATGTGGACTGCTGAGGAGTTAGAGAAGCTTAGAAAAGCCGGGAAGATCGCTTCGGAAGTTCGCTCCTACGCGGAAAGGTGCGTGAGGGAGGGAGTTAGGATCTTAGACATCTGTGAAAGCCTAGAAGAGGAGATTCGCCGCAGAGGTGCAAAGCCAGCCTTCCCCTGCAACATCGGTATCGATTGGGTTGGTGCACATTATACTTCACCTCTTGGAGATACCTCATGTATCCCCCCGAACTCTTTGGTTAAGGTAGATATAGGAGCTCACATTGATGGTTACATAAGTGACACGGCTATATCCATCTGCTTAAATCCCGAATACATGGTATTGAAGCAGGCTACCGAAGAGGCACTTAGGGCGGCACTAAAGGTTATCAAACCCGGCATGAAGACTTCGGAGGTTGGCGCGGTTATACAGAATACAATTCAGAAATACGGCCTCAAGGTTATACGAAACCTTACAGGCCATGGGATCTCCCGTTACATAATTCATACAGGCAAAGTTCTGCCCAACGTGGGAATGCCCATCGGGCCCAGACTTGAGGAGGGAGAGATTTACGGGGTGGAACCCTTCGCCACCACCCAAAAAGGGGGAGGGCTTGTTTTTGAGGACAAGTCCGTGCACATCTATAGGGTCATCAAAGAGAAGCAGCCAAAGGGTGAGAGTGCGAGGGGCATACTCCAGTATATCAGGGAAAACTATCGTACACTGCCATTCGCTAAGCGATGGATCTTCAAGGCTTTCCCTAGAGAAGATACCAACGCCGCCTTTGAGGAGCTGGTTGAAGGAAGATTCATACGAGGTTACCCAGTTCTTGTAGAGTCCAAGAGGGAGCCTATAGCTCAATCAGAGCATACAATCCTAGTGACACGGGACGGCTGCGAAGTCCTAACCTTTTAGGGCATTTTTTCAGGATAGTTAGAATAAAAAAATCGAATAGAATAAAAACTCTTAAGAGATGGCGTCTTTCAGGTTTCATCAAATAGTCTGGGAGGCATTAAATACCCCTCTAAAAACTCGCGTTTTTTGAGGTATTACTCCCTCTTTTTGGTGTGGCCTCTCTCTTCAGAGTAGATTGCCTCAATAATTGAGGGCCCTCCGCAGCTAGGACAAGTACCCGACGGTTTGGGCACGTAATCTCCTATTTGAAAGTTTCTTACGCTTTTGAAGGCGCAGGAGGTGCATTGGATTAGGGTGAGAGTAACCCGTGTGGGTGGAGTACTGAATATGCTGGTGGTGCGCGTTGCCATGATGATTATGAACGCAACACCGAAGGAGCCCATGATGAGGTATGTTATAGCGTTCGCAGTCTGGCCGCCAATGTAAGCGTCTATGCCGCGAGCTAGGAGAAAGGCTGAAGATATTCCAATTAGAACGAGGAGGAGCGTAGCGTATGGAAAGCCTCCTTCTGACTCAGTGTTTTGACTCACCTTTTGTCACTCACCTCAAGCTATCCCTATCGTGTTGCCAATTCCAGCTATAACCACGGTGTCTCCTTCCTTCGTATTCTCTCTAATTATGCGCCTTGTCCGCTCGATCGCCTTCTCGACGCCCTCATAGATCTCTTTCTTCATGGGGGCTATGGCCTCCCTTAATGACATTTTAATGGTGACCGCGAAGAGAGGGATCTTATACTTATGGGATATCTCCTCAATCTTGTAACGTTCAGTACCAACCCCTCCTATAGCTGCACCAACCCCTTCAGCTACCTCTCCACTCTCATCCCCCTCCATCTTCAAGGCTGCGTCCACCATGATGATATTTGAAACCTTGGCACCTAGAGACTCGATGAGTGACATCAAAGCATCTCCAGGTTTGCCTACGTTGCCTCCTGGCCCTTCTGCCTTTAATACAAAGATCTTTCTACCATCTATGTTTGTTTCAGCTACAATCATATCCTTCTCCAACTTTCTCACTTCTAGCCCCCGGATCAGTTTATTGGCTAGGAGTGGGCCGGCGCCGTCGCCTATCGGTTGACCCGTCGCAAAGGCTTGGACAGATCCAGCATATGACTCGGCTATATCCATTATAATTGGTAGGAGCATGTGAACCTGCATCACCATGACGTAAGCATTCCTCCTCTTACCGAATAGGTAGTAGTGCCTAATCATCTTATATATGAAGTTGAGATCCATCGAGGCTTCCAGGAGATTTTCCAAATTATTCAGTGTAGGGCCGTCGGCTGCCGGAGCTAACCGTTTTATCTCCTCTTTGAAGCTCATGTCGCGGACGTCCAGTAAATGATCAAACTTCCAAACTATCCCGGCCGGATCCATGTCTACTGGTTGAATGAAGAACCGCTCCAAGAACTGATCAATCCGTGGTGTAGGGTCATTCTGCGGCTTGCCCAGCTCCTTCACAGTCCTAATTGAGAGGTCTCTGGCATTTTCTTTCATCGATTTCAACCTTCTCAATGCCTTCTCAATATCCCGTGTCCATACTGCCATCTGGAGTTTTTGACCGTATAGGAAGTAAAGGACGATGAAAGCTAGGAAGATGAGCTGGAACACCCAAGAATAGGCGCCGCTCTCCTCCCCTGTGATCCATGGCGATAGGGACATAATTTGCACCAGATACCGGTAAACCTGTTTAGACTACAAAAGAGAAATGGAATGGTGTTATAAAAGTTTCCTGTTAGAGCAAAGTTTTTATTCTATACTCTCTTTTTTTGAGAGGAAGAGACCACGGCCATAGCCTCTAGGGCAAGACCCGATCCCGTCAGATCTCGGAAGTGAATCCTAGAGGCGCCGTCAAATACTGCTCTCCGCAAGGGGGCGGGAAAGGGCGGTGCTGTGGTCTCAACTTTACACAACTTTCAGCTACCATTTTTGAGCTGTAAAACTACAGTCCAGTATATGGAGGCGAAACTGTGGCTGAACCGTTCAGCGAGAAATCAGATAAAAAGGGATACCTAAAAAACTTAATAAGAAGACTGCATGAGGGCGCGAGCCCAGAAGAGATAAAGGAAAAATTCAGAGCCATAAAAGACACCACGCCAGCTGAGATAGCCCATATAGAAGAGGAACTTGTCAGGGAGGGCATGTCGAGGGAGGATATTCATAGGCTCTGCGACATCCACTTAGCAGTGCTTGGAGAGCCACTTGAGAGGGAGGAGACGCTGGCACCTGCGGGACACCCCATATACGTCCTCATGGAGGAACATAGGTTGCTCCTGAAGTTCGCCGACGAACTTAAGAAAACTGCAAGAGAATTCATAGGGTTGGAGAGTTTCGACTCTGTTCATGGGCAGATGGGTCGTCTGGGCCACATCGTTGGGCGCTTTAAAGAGGCAGAAAGTCACTATACGCGGGAGGAGAATGTTCTCTTCCCTTACCTTGAGAGGCATGGCATCACCCAGCCTCCAGCAATAATGTGGATGGAGCACAATAAGATAAGAGAGACCAAGAAGAATCTCAACAGCCTCGTTGAAAAGCATAAAGATATGGCCTTCCAAGAATTTGCCAAGCAACTGGACGAGGTGGCAGCTTCGCTGGCTGAGATGCTCTCGAACCATTTTTACAAAGAGAATAAAATTCTCTTCCCCACAGCTCTGACGGTTATAGGGGAGAGTGAGTGGGAGGAGATAGGGCGCCAATTCGATGAGCTCGGCTACTGTTGCTTCACCCCCGAGCAAGCGAGAGTAGCGGCAACAACCACAGCGGCGGGGGCTCCGGCTCCCAAAGCTGGAGCTGAAGGTTTAATCTACTTCAAAACTGGCAGTCTATCAAGGATAGAGATGGAGGCGATTCTTAACACTTTACCAGTTGACATAACGTTTGTGGATAAAGAGGATACAGTCAGATACTTCAGCCAGTCAAAGAGTCGAATCTTCGTGAGGACGAAGGCAGTGATAGGCAGAAAGGTTCAGCAGTGCCACCCCCAAAAGAGCGTACACCTTGTCAACCAGATCTTAGATGACTTTAAAAGTGGCCGCAGGGATGTAGCTGATTTCTGGATAGACCAAAAAGGTAGGTTAATTTACATCCGGTACTTCGCTGTCCGCGGCTGTGATGGAAGCTACCTGGGTTGTTTAGAGGTAACACAAGACATCACCGATATCAAAAAGATCGAGGGGGAGAAGAGGTTACTGTAAGTTTATCTACGTCTCCACCCGCACTTAGGGGGGCTGCTGTCCCTTCAACCCAAGAGAATTTACGCTGAAGAACTTTAGGGTAATACTGTTTCCAGTCGTAATTGACCTCTTTCCCCCAAGTGTAATAGACGCGGGGGTCTATGTAGCTCTTTAGGGATGTCCGGAGGTTATAGTCACGAGTTGCCTCCATAGTCTTGATCTTTATACGCAACGCCTCAAGGCGCTCCTTAGCCTTCGCAGTCCGCTTCTTCTGCACCCTCAACCTCCGCAGCCGCTCTTTCTGTTTAGCCAGGGAGCTACGCCAGTTCTTTGGTAGTTTACGTTTGTGGTTGCAGCTGATGGCTGCTTGGAGGTTGGCCATAGTGGCGACGTATTTTTTGCAGTAGTCAGGGTCTGCCCAAGATACCTTCGACGTTTTAAGGTACTCTTCCACTATCTTGGAGGCGTGATATGTCCTGAATACCTTGGCAGTCAGTCCGGGCATAACCTCCCCAAGAAAGCTGGAGATAACCTTCGAATTGATGCCAGCGAATATCGAAGATTTGGCAGTGGAGCTGAACTCTTTCAAATTCTCTATGACGGGGGTGGGTAAACTGACCGACCTACACCACCTGACCGAGTCCTTACCTAGAAAGTCGAAGTTAACGGTCCCATTGGATTCGAAATGGATGTGCTCAGGTCTCAGAGTTGTGGCACCAACCGTGTCAGCTTCATCTTTATCTTTCTCGTCCCCAACTCTTAGTTTCAACTCGTCAATCAGGTAGCATACTGTAGCTGCTTTACGCCGTTTTAGATCCTCCGAGTTGAGATTTCTCCAGATGTACTCGCGTAGGGCGTTGATATTCCCCTCAAGTTCTCTAGCTTTATTGAACTTCTCTATCTCCCTCGCCTGCTTGAGGTGGGAAGAGTCAGCTAGCCAGACATACTTCTCCTTACCGCTGAGATTATCAGTCCATTTAGCTATCCACATGAAGTTAGGCTCCCAGACCCGTTCCTTCCATTCTCCCGGTGGCATGGGTGCATCCGGAGAGAGGTTCAGAATTATATCTCTCTCAGATGGCCCTCTCTTCCACCTACCTCTTAGGGGGTGTTTCCCCCTCCCCATGAAGATGCATGAGGGTTCAGCCATATAGTTTGCCAACTCAACCCGGGCACCGTCAACGATAGCGTAACCATACTTTTCTTTATTGGCCTCTTTCTGCGTCTTCCTAGCTTGTGCCTGAGTCTTCTTCTCCTCAGGTGTGAGTTTCAACTTCCGTTCCCGCTCCTCATCCAGGTAGCGTTTGATCTCGGAGAAGTCGAAGTCTTCAGGTTTAACCTTCTCTTTTAACCCCAGTGCTCTGCAAAAGTCACCGAAGAAATTGGATACGAAGCGTCTATCGCGGGCATAAATGGTGTCGAGCTTCTTAACCCACGCTACCGCCATCTCTTCCTGGTCAGATGTGAGATCTATCTTCTTCCCCTTCAAAAATATGTGGAAGCCCTTCGCCTCATACTTGGGGATCAGTATGCCGTTATGTTCAAGTCGTTCCATTAGCCCCACCGCTACCTTGCACCGCGGTCATTATTGTCATCTATGACGTTATTGGGGAGAGATAAGCTAATCTGAATAGTCTCGTTAGGCCGCAGCCAATTTGGGGTGTACACCACGCTAAATTGTTAAGTTCAAGGAAGCGTTGGTTCAGAATTGCAGTTTTGAGGGATCTTGGTATGTGGGCGGCGGAGTGGTGCTTCTCGTCCCTTCCGGTTTGCGGTGGGGATGGCGAGCCGGATTTGAACCGGCGAACCCCTATGGGAGGAGATCTTGAGTCTCCCGCCTTTGACCTGGCTTGGCTATCGCCGCCCAACAACCTAACAAAAGGCGAGAATTTAAGCTTTCCCAGTTCTCTACTCCGCGTGGGTTACACCTCAACCCCTACCCGCCGTATTAGCTCTCCTCCGTAGTAAATCTGCCATTTTGGTTAGTGGCTTCATGTGTGTTGTGGCGATTATGTGGGTTGATGTGGGGAATTTATCGGTAAAATATCCTGCAGCTCTTTAGAACCTGTGTAGAGTTAAGTGTAAAAGATCAGGAAATGAAGACTGGGAGATATCTGCATGTAAGCTCACTTGTCAATTAGCTAGATCTTTGGGCGGTGAGGGCTTAGGGGAGGGTTAATAGCCTCTTTTCGTTTATGGACGCTTTGTAGACATTTTAAAAAGTATTAAAATAGTAGAGACGCTATAGGCTTTATTGGCGCTCAGAATTTGAATCTTGACCATTTTTATGGTGGAGGGTTGCCGCTTCTCCTTCCCGTCTTCGCCTTATCCATTCCCTCTTCTGGAGTCTTCGGTGGATCGCCGCACATGTCGGGCAGAATATCTGGCGGTGGCCAGTCCTTAATGTTAACCGGTTGCACATAGTGCACCTCATATAGTCTTCCATGGTTGGGATTGGTGGCGCGCATATGACGGGGTTACCCTTAAGCCCCGGGTTATCCCCTACATAGTCATAGACCTCAATATCGCCCTCTAATTCTAGGAAGATAAGGCCGCCTTTATTGCAGAGAAGTTGATGACTCCACCTGTTTAGGTCGATCACCCATATAAGATCACCCGAGCCTTTACAGACACAGTCGCTGTCATTGCATTTCAAATAAGACTACCTTCTTTGCGTGGGCGGGTGTGTCTCTCAGTTGCCTTCACGTTAAACTAGCGGTGAAGCTCTATAAAAAATGTTCGAACGTGTAGATTGTATCTCTCCGGCAAATTTTCCAAATCGATCCAATTAATATAAAGAGTAGAGGATAATATAAAAATGGGCGAATCTTGGTGGGGGTAAGTTGAAGGTCACTCTAAAGATAGGAGGGCATGTTTTCCCATTTCCACCAGTCATTGAAATGGTAAACGCTTACGCTGAGGTTATAACAGGCTTGGTGGAAGAGGGTCACTCTGTGCTTGCTGTTGCGGGTGGTGGTGAAGCTGCGAGGAAGTATATCGCCGCCGCGAGAATGACTGGTGCAGATGAGGCTACCTGCGATCAAATAGGGATTGAAATCTCACGGTTGAACGCCCTTCTCTTAGTCTCAAAGCTAGGGGCGCAAGCCTACCCAGAAGTTCCAACCACACTAAATGAGGTTAGAAGATTCCATTCTTCAGGAAAGGTTGTTGTGGTGGGAGGGTTATCGCCAGGGCATTCTACGACAGCGGTTGGGGCGTTAGTGGCGGAGGCTACTAGATCTGACATTTACATAATATCGAGCGATGTAGACGGCATATACACGGCCGACCCGAAAGTTGATCGAAGCGCCAAAAAACTGGACGAGGTAACCACTAGAGAGGTGCTAGAGATGGCTTTGGCGGGGAGGTGCTGGGCTGGAACTTATGCGCTCGACCCAATAGCTGTAAAGGTTGTGGAAAGATCTAGGATCCCCACATACTTTATAAACGGTCTAGATCCACTTAATGCTCGACGCGTAGTAGAGGGTAGGAGAATAGGAACTCAAATCTTAACCCATAGAGACACTCCAAACAGCCGTATCTAGGTGTTGGCGATGGACTTGGAGGTACTATTCGGCAGCAGGATGCAAACTCGTCTTCTAAAATATCTACTGGAAACTCCTAATCGCGTCTTCAACCAGGCTGGTTTAGCGAGGTTGCTCGACTGCTCCCCTTCCACGGTTGCTAGGTTGACTGAGCCCTTAATCAAGGAGGGGATTATAGCATTCGAGCAGATTTCGGGGCAGATGAAGGTTCTTGCTTTAAACATTGAAAATGAAAAGGTGAAGACACTCCTGGATTTTTACGGAAAAATTAAAACTCTCTAATATGGCTGGTGAATTGTCAAAGACAGCAACTCCACATAGTGTCAGAGTGGAGATTCGTGGTGCACAATATGGAAAGCCAAGGATTCGGGAACGCAGAGGCTCCAAAAAGTTCCCTAGAAGTCTTCCGGTTTAAGAGACTGTTAGAAGAGCTCGCCTCCAAGCAAGGTCGCCACACCGAGCTCATAACACTCCTAATCCCTCCAGGCCGACAGATCAGTGACGTAATGAACAATCTGCGGCAGGAATACGGCACAGCCTCCAACATTAAATCTAGGACAACTAGACACTATGTACAGGATGCTATAGAGAAGGTCATGCAACGTTTAAAGCTGTATAAAGAGCCACCCCCCACCGGTCTCGCGATTTTCTGTGGGGCTATCCCCTATGGCCCTCCTGGCTCTGAGAAGATGGAAATCTACACTATAATACCTCCTGAGCCAATTAACACATACCTTTACAGGTGCGACTCTCTATTTCACTTGGAACCCCTATTTGAGATGATTAGGGAGAGAGAGTCTTACGGGATACTCGTCCTAGACGGCAGCGGGGCGAGCTTCGCAACCTTGAAAGGCAAAAGATTGGAAGTAGTCAAGTCTATAACCTCAGGCATCTCCAGCAAACATAGAGCTGGGGGGCAATCAGCCAGACGGTTTGAGCGTCTCCGTGAAGTTGAGGTTAATGAGTACTATAAACGGGTAGCCAACTACGCTTCTCAGATATTTCTTAACCTTCCAGATCTTAAAGGGATAATCGTCGGAGGCCCTGGCCCTACGAAGGAGGAATTCCTAGCTGGCGACTACCTCCATTATAGTCTGAAGAGTAAGATCTTAGCGGTGGTGGATACAGCCTATGTGGATGAGCAGGGCATTAAGGAGATAGTCTCTAAGGCGCCGGAAATCCTCAGAGGAACTAGGTATGTGGAGGAGCGTAACCTCGTTCAACAGTTCCTCCGTGAGCTAGGTCATGATACTGGACTTGCTGCGTATGGAGAGGAACGGGTCAGGCAGCTTCTAAAGGAGGGTTCAGTTCGAATACTTCTTCTATCCGAAGAAGTTGATGTTGTTAAAGTTACGGTGAGCTGCAGCAACTGCGGTTACTCAGAGCATTCCACAGTAAAGAGTAACGAGCTGATGGCTTTCAAAGGTGATGTAGCAACTAGAGTTTGCCCAAAATGCAACAGCTTAGGTCTCATCGTGGAAGAGGAACGTGATCTCATCGACGAGTTGAGTGAGTTGGCCTTAGCCTCCAACGCGAGGGTAGAGATGATCTCTCATGCACATGAAGAGGGAGAGATGTTACACAAGAGTTTTGGAGGTATCGCCGCGATTCTTCGATATGGGAAAGGTTAAATGTGTTCGAGATTCACTGGAGTTTTAGGCTGTATTTAATTAGAACTCTTATCTTGAGCTGTGCCTAATGTTTCTCTAAAAAGGTTTTTATAGCAATACTTTTTTCTAACCTTCGCTGAAGGAAATGTGAGGGATATGGTTCTTCAAGGACTATAGCTACATCCCTACCATATACTTCTCAAATGGCTTGGTCAGGGGTATACTTCCTTTTTCGGAAAGAAAAGAGATCCGCTGTAGAGTTGAAAAGTCTAAATTGGTCATAGCCGAAGCTTTAAAGAGTGAAGCACCTAACGTAATAGGTATCTTGATACCCTTTACTGGGTATCACCTCCACCGTCATGGCGGGGAGGGTTAAAAAACAACAATGCTGGGGAAGGGTTGAGGAGTAGAATCGAGTATGGAGAAATACATAGTGGCAGCTTTAGTTGAGGACAGACCTGGGGTTCTCTTCAAGGTGACAAACCTGATTAGACGGCGAGGTTTCAACATAGACAGCATCTCGGTTGGTCCAGTAGACCAGCACAGCATCTCGCGGATGACTATCGTCATTAATGGGGACGAGAAGATAATTGAACAGGTGGTGAAGCAGCTCCGTAAATTGTTAGAGGTAGTCAAGATAGTACGCCTCAACCCAGCGGAATCCGTCTTAAGGGAGCTAGCTCTAGTAAAGGTTCATGCCAGCGAGAGTAAGGCTAGAAGTGACGTCATGGACTTCGCTGAAATCTTCCGTGCGAGAATTGTTGACGCCTCTTCTGACTCTCTAATAGTAGAGATAACGGGTGATCCTGAAAAGATCGATGCTTTCCTAAACTTGGTGAAACCATACGGGATAAAAGAGATTGCCCGAACTGGGCTCTCCGCCTTGGCGAGGGGGTCTAAGTCGATAAAGGGGTGAGTTTCGTATGATGAAGATATACTACGACGAGGACGTGACCACAAATATTTTGAGTGGTAAGACTGTTGCCGTGATAGGTTACGGCATTCAAGGAGTAGCCCAAGCTAAGAACTTGCGGGATTCAAAGATCGACGTGGTCATAGGATGCTGGGAGAAGGATGACTCCAAACGTTTAGCAACCGAGGAAGGTTTCAGGGCATACTCGTATGGTGAGGCTGCAACACGTGCGGATATTATACTGATGCTAGTTCCGGATATGATTCAACCAACTGTCTACAAGACAAGCATAGAGCCAGCCTTAAGCGAGGGGAAAGCATTGGGCTTCGCCCATGGCTTCAACATTCATTACAAGCAGATAATTCCCCCTCCAAATATTGATGTGTTCATGGTAGCACCGAAAGGCCCAGGTAAACTAGTTAGGGAGATGTACCAGATGGGACGCGGTGTCCCTGCATTGATTGCAGTGCACCAAGATTACACTGGCAAAGCTGAGACCATCGCTTTGGAGGTAGCTAAGGCTATAGGCTGTACGAGGGTTGGCGTAATTAAGACCACCTTCAAAGATGAGACGGAGAGCGACCTTATAGGGGAGCAGATAGTTCTCGTCGGAGGGCTTATGGAGCTTCTAAAGAAGGGGTTTGAGGTTCTGGTGGAGGAAGGCTACCCTATGGAGCTAGCCTACTTTGAAGCTTGCAACGAGGCGAAGCTGATAATGGACTTAATCTATGAGCGAGGAGTCGCTGGGATGCTTCGAGGAGTCTCGGAGACTGCTAGATATGGGGGGCTAACCGTAGGTCCTAAGGTTATCGATGACCACGTTAAGGAGGCTATGAGGAAGGCAGCTAGAGCTGTAAAGAGTGGAGCATTCTCCAGCGAGTGGATCACCGAGTATAGGAATGGTTCTCCAAATATGAAACGCCTCCTGAAGGAAATTGATGAACATCAGATGGAGAAGGTTGGTGCCTACATAAGAGAGATGGCTAAGATAGGGAAGTAACCTCAAACTTGGAGGGTAGAAGAACTGCGACCACCCATGAATCTTACAAAGAAGATTCTGGCAAGAGCCTCAGGCCAAGAGACGGTTGAGGCAGGAGATTTCATCGAGGCAAGAGTAGACCGTGTCATGATTCATGACCTAACAGGCCCCCTTGCACTTGACGCTTTCTCCAAACTCAAGGATCAGCGCGTGTGGGATGTTAACCGCGTAGTCGTCATCTTTGACCACAACGTACCAGCGAATACTACTCAGTCATCTTCACTTCAGAAGAGGCTCCGCAGATTCGTGGAGGATTATAACATAGTCAACTTCTACGACGTAGGTAGGGGTGGCATCTGCCACCAGGTGATGCCTGAGAAAGGCTATGTCGCTCCAGGCGAGGTCATAGTGGGCGCTGACTCCCACACCTGCACTTATGGTGCCTTCGGCGCCTTCGCAACCGGGGTTGGCTCTACCGATGTAGCTGCAGCTATGGCGACTGGCCGCCTCTGGTTTAAAGTTCCTGAAACCCTTAAAGTAACCGTTACTGGGAGGTTTAAGCGTTATGTGTTCCCGAAGGATCTCATACTGAGTATAGTTGGCACCATCGGTGAAGATGGCGCCAACTATAAAGGTATCGAGTTCACTGGGCCTACCATCCGAGATATGAGCGTCGACGGCAGGATGACACTTAGTAATATGGTCGTCGAAGTTGGCGCCAAAACTGGCATCATCGAACCTGACGACAAGACCTTAGAATACCTAGAAGGTAGACTATCAGGCCCCATCAACTCAGTCAGCAGTGACCCTGGAGCCTACTATGAGGAGGAGTTGAACTTCAGCGTCGAAGACTTAGAGCCTCAGGTAGCATGCCCTCACTCTGTAGCCAATGTCAAGCTTGTTAAGGATGTTGAGGGTGTCAGAATTGACCAAGCGTTCATAGGATCATGCACCAATGGAAGGTTAGATGACCTTAGAGTGGCGGCAAACATATTAAAGGGAAGGCGGGTGAAAGCCGGCGTGAGGATGATCGTCATACCAGCCTCACAGGATATTTACAAGGAGACAGTTAGGGAGGGGCTAGCTGAGATCTTCGTAGAGGCAGGAGCCTACTTTGGGGGTCCAACATGCGGGCCATGTATGGGCAGCCACCTAGGCATCCTAGCCGATGGGGAGGTTTGCATCAGCTCCACAAACCGAAACTTTCTAGGACGGATGGGAAACCCGAAGGCTGAGGTATACCTCGCCTCACCAGCAACTGTCGCAGCTTCGGCGTTAAAGGGCTGTATAACCAGCCCCAAGGAGGTTATGGGCGAGTGATAATTGAGGGCAAGGCTCTCAAGTATGGAGATAACATCAACACAGACCTGATCTTCCCAGGCATCTACATGACGCTGACAAATCCGGAGGACTTAGCCAGATATGCCATGTCTGGTATAGACCCACATTTCCCGGAGAAGGTGAAGTCCTACGGGATTCTTGTGGCTGGCAGGAACTTCGGTTGCGGCTCGAGCAGAGAGCATGCTCCAGTCTCTCTTAAATACGCTGGGACGCGTTGCATCATAGCCAAGTCTTTCGCGAGGATCTTCTACCGTAACGCTGTGAACATCGGGTTACCTATTATTGAGTGTAAAGAGGTCGCCGAGAAGGTTTACGAGGGCGACAGACTGCTCGTCGACTTGGAGAGAGGTTTAATAGAAAACCTGAGCAGCGGTCTGACCTTCAAAAGTCGACCACTACCCAAGTTTATACTCAGCATCTTCAGGCATGGCGGTCTCATAGGGTACGTGAATGCGGGGAGTGAGAACTATAGGTAGATATAGGTTAGCTGTGATACCGGGTGACGGAATAGGGCCGGAGCAGACGCAAGCCACCATAACCGTACTGGAAGCTGTAGAGAAGGTTGTTGGGCTCGACTTCGAGATCGTCAAGGTTGAGGCTGGAGATGACTGCCTAAAGAGGCGAGGCTCAGCGCTGCCTGAGGAGACGCTCGCAGTAATCAAAGATTCTGTAGCCTGTCTGAAGGGGCCTGTTGGAGAGACAGCCGCCGACGTTATAGTGAAGCTGAGGTTAATGTTCGACCTCTATGTCAACCTGCGGCCCATCAAGGCATATCCGAATATCCCCGCAATGCGACCTGACATAGACCTCGTCATCGTCAGAGAGAATACCGAGGACCTCTATAAGGGGATAGAGTTCATGATCAACAGGGATACAGCCGCCGCCCTACGTGTTATCAGTAGGGAGGGCTCCCACAGGATCGCCGAGTTCGCCTTCAAACTAGCTGGGAGGAGGAGGAAGAGGGTAACCGCAGTTCACAAGGCAAATGTGCTCAAGCTTACTGACGGGCTCTTCTCACAGGTCTGTAGAGAGGTTGCTTCACGTTACCCCCAAATCACATACGACGAACTTTACGTGGATGCCGCGGCGATGCATCTGATCAAGCGGCCCCACGAGTTCGACGTGATGGTTATGCCGAACCTCTTCGGTGACATACTCTCCGACGAGGCTGCTCAACTAGTGGGAGGTTTGGGTATGGCTCCAGGAGCCAACATAGGCAGAGATTTCGCCATTTTTGAGCCCATACACGGATCAGCACCTAAACATGCTGGGAAGCAACGGGCGAATCCTTGCTCCATGATCCTAGCTGCAGCTCTCCTCTTAGACTGGCTTGGAGAGAGTAAAAGTGACCAAAAGTGTCTTGAAGCCGCTTTGAGGGTTGAGTCGGCGGTAAGGGAGACGCTCGCCGCTGGTGTGATGACTCCAGACCTCGGCGGCAACTCCTCAACATTTGAAGTTGCATCAGCTATAGCGGGTAGGATCAGTGGCTAAGGTGGTAAGGTTGTCGGAGTTTAAGCTGCCGGAGAAGATCAGGATATTCGATACTACACTGAGGGATGGTGAGCAGACGCCAGGCGTAGCCTTGACCCCGGAGATAAAGCTTGCAATCGCTAAGCAACTAGACAGACTGGGCGTCGACACCATAGAGGTTGGCTTCCCTATCTCCTCTCCTGGTGAAGCTGAGGCAGCCTCCCTAATAGCGAGAGAAGGTCTTAGAGCGGAAATCTGTGGCTTAGCTCGGACTGTTAAGGAAGACCTTGACGCAGCGTTGAAGTGCAACTTAGATGCTATCCACACATTTATAGCCACCTCTGAGCTTCACTTGAAGTATAAACTCAATCTAACTCCTGCCGAAGTGGTTGAGAAGGCTGTTGAAAGTGTAAAATATCTGAAAGATCGAGGCGTCATCGTAGAGTTCTCAGCTGAGGATGCGACGAGGACGGATCTGAATTTTCTGAAACACGTCTACGGGGCAGTTGTGGAGGCGGGGGCCGATAGGATAAATATACCTGACACGGTCGGTGTCATGACCCCATCACGGATGCGGATGCTTGTAGGCTCAGTGGCGGAAGTAGTCAGTGTCCCAATAAGTGTCCATTGCCACAACGACCTCGGTTTGGCGGTCGCCAACTCTCTCGCAGGCTTGGAAGGGGGGGCTTCGCAAGTTCACGTCACAGTGAATGGGTTAGGTGAGCGTGCTGGGAACGCTGCATTGGAGGAGGTTGTAGTAGCTCTACATTCACTATACCAGAAGAAAACCAACATCAACACTCATCTCATTTATGAGACATCGAGGATGGTCTCTAGGCTGACTGGGGTGATGATCCAGCCTAACAAAGCTATCGTAGGCGACAACGCATTCGCCCATGAATCTGGGATTCACACTCACGGTGTAGTTAAGATGCCCCTAACCTATGAGCCTATCTCCCCGGAGCTGGTGGGTAGAAGCCGCCTAATAGTAGCTGGGAAGCACGCGGGGTATCATGGTATAAAACGTGAGTTAGAGGAAGCTGGCTTCCAGTTAACCGAGCAACAGATGAGGGAGGTAATAAGGCAGATCAAGGCTATGGGTGACAAGGGTAAATCGGTTACCACTACAGACCTCTATTCCATAGCCAACCTCGTATGTGGGTCAAAAGTTAATGTGCGGGACTATATTAATCTCAAGGATTTGGTTGTGGTGACTGGTGTAAATATGACACCTACTGCCTCAGTCAAACTGATTTTGGATGGTAGAGAATACGTGGCATCGGAGACAGGAGTGGGACCGGTTGACGCGGCGATGAGAGCCATCCAGAAGGTGACTGATACTCTAATAGATGTGAGGCTGAAGGAGTTTAGACTAGAAGCCCTCACCGGGGGCTCCGACGCTTTGGCAGAAGTAATTATCAAAGTGGAGAGTGGAGGTGGCGAGGTAGTCTCAGCCAGAGCCGCCAAACCGGACATCGTTGTGGCAAGTGTGGAGGCTATGGTAAACGGTCTTAATCTCCTCCTCCAGAGAAGCAGAAGAAAGCAAAAGTCTGAAGCCTCCCAATCAAGCGACTAAGTAGACGGATCCTACTTTCTCCACCGGACTGTCAGACCTCTTTGGGGGAGTTGAGAAAGAGAGGAAACGTATCCTATGCATCGCCGCTAGATCCTTCTCAAGTGGTTGTAGATCCTCGGTGGCGTATGCTGCTTTTATTTCATCATTAAGTGCTATACCTTTCAGTCTCTTAAACTTCCAGACTGTCGAGTTGAACTCCATAAAACTCTGAGTAACCATGCCCAGCTCAGACTTCCATTCAGGTCGCGGTCTTGGGAAATCCTCTTTGTGGATTGAGGTTCCAGCGTAGACTGCCCGCCAGATGGCATCTGTAACGAACGGGCAGATGGGTGCCAAGAGTTTAAGGGCAGTCTTGATGACTGTATGTAAAGTCATCCAAGCTCCCTCCTGCTCCTGCCTAGTGAACTTGCCCTCTAAATTGTAGGCACGTGTTTTCACCGCCTCAACGTAATGGTCGGCAAAGATACCCCAGAGGAAACCACGTATAGATTGAGCTGGTATGAAGAAATCCATCTCTTCGTATCCCTTCTCGCATTCTTGAATTAGGTTGTTAAGGTCGGCTAAGATCATCTGATCCGTAGCCATCAGGGCAGCCTCTCCAGCTGAGGGCTGAGGGAAGGAGGAAACAAATCTGGAGACATTCCAGAGTTTGGTAATAAACCTCGCGGCCCCCTCTAACCTCTCTCGGCTGAACCGGTAATCCGAGCCAAGCCGCGCCTCACTTGCGCCCCACAGCCTGAATGCGTCTGCGCCTAATTCTTCTATGATCGGCTCAGGCCAGATGATGTTACCTTTTGACTTATGCATGGCTTCCCCATTCTCGTCTAAACCCATTCCGGATATCCTTACATGCTTAAAGGGTAGTGCCGAGAGAAGTTGCCGAGTTCTCAGCATGGAATAGTATAACCATGTCCTTACGATGTCGGTTCCCTGAGGTCTTAAAGTGCAAGGGAAACTTTGAGTCAGGAGGTCATTATCCCATCCGTATCCTAGGATATAGAGCTGGCTTATGCTAGAATCCATCCATGTATCGAATGTCCGGGTCTCTCCGACAAATTGGATGGAGCCACAGCTACACCTTCCGTTTGGAGGTCTCTCACGCCAGGGTTGGTAATATGCGCCTGGTGGAGGGAGGTAAGGTTTGCCGCATTCTCGACAGTACCAGAGGGGGACTTCAGTCCCATAATAGCGTCTCCGAGTAATAGGCCAGTCTGTGCTTACAGAGTTTATCCAGTTAAGTAGCAGCTGCTTAGCTTCAGGTGGGTGAAATTTCATCTTGTCAGCATCGGCGGCGAGCTCGCCGAGGAATGGAAGTTGCTTAAGATAATACTCAGGCATCTCAATGAACTCGATGGGATTCTTTGACCTCCAGCATATCGGCGTTTTATGAATAATCCTCTCCCTGTGTGATAAAAGTTCAGCCTCTTCTAGGAGGTCGATCATCTTACTGCGAGCTTCCTCTACCTTCAGGCCTTCGAGAATGCCCGCCTGAGAGTTCATTCTACCCGTTTTAGTTATCGCTATCTTCGGCTTAAGGTCAAGCTCTCGGAAGAGTTTCACGTCGGTGTAGTCTCCGAAGGAGCAAATCATCGCTATACCCGTGCCAAACTCGGGCTTAGCATAGTGGCTTGGGATTAATGGAACTTCAGCATTATATATGGGAGTTATTGCGTGTCGTCCCTCTAAATGTCTGTAACGTTCATCCTCTGGATGGTATATTACGGCGGCGCAAGAGCAGATCAACTCCGGCCGAGTTGTAGCCACGACTATCTCACCTCCCTCTTTGACTCTGAAGCGTATATAGCACAGACTCGTCTCAAGGTCGGCATACTCCACCTCTGCGTCGGCAAGCGTGGTTTGGCATGCTGGGCACCAGTTAGTAGGCCTATTGTCCTCGTAGATGAGACCACGATTCCATAACTCAATGAAGGTGGACTGAGTAATTTTCCGGTATTCTGCACTATCAGTGCGGTAGAGTCCTTCGAAGTTGCAACTCATTCCCAGTCTTCTGGCAGTCGAGATTATCTCCTTCTCTACACTATCCAGAAACTCCTTGCATAGGGCTATGAACTTCTCTCTTGGGATCTCGTGAGCATTGAGATTATGCCTCTTTTCCACTTCAACCTCTACTGGTAGGCCGTTTCGGTCTATCCCAAAAGAGAAGAGAACCTCGTATCCTTTCATTCTGTAGTATCGTGCAACCATGTCTATTTGGGCGTAATGGGTAGCACCGCCGACATGCCAGCGGCCCGACGCATAGGGTGGGGGCGTATCAATCGAGAAGATAGGCTTTCCAGAAGTTCTGTCAAACTTGTAGATACCCTCCCTTGACCATTCTTCGACAAGGAACCTTTCCCTCTCGGGTTTCCATCTCTTCTCGGCTATCTTCGGCTTAAAGTTGGTCGGCAGCATTCCTGCCAAGCTCAATACACCCAAACCATCAACTCTCTTTCCACGAAGTCGTCATCCTTCGCACTACAGGCATTTTTCATTGAAGATTAAGAATCTCGCATATATATTATACGTCAACTTTCGGAGTGTTTGAAGTAGCTTCGATATGTAAACGAATCCTTTTATCCAAGATCGAGAATCACTCTTTACCATAGCTGAGACTAGTTAAGTTTTTATGGAAGGTTTTACAACACCATCGTGGATGATTTAAATTTTGGATGAAAAAAAATCTTTCAAAGCAACGAGGAGAGATCTTTACATAGGAGCTATCGGCGTAATTCTGACGCATTTCATCTTGCCATTCTTAATTAAGTTCATACTCGACCGCATAGAGCAACCTTCCTTCTATGAGATAAAATATTAATGAATCCGAATGGTCTCCAATCAAAAAGAATTACCGCCCACAGAAGAAGATCTGAACTATCTGAGTTGTTGAGTCCTTCTGCCGTCACGTGTGGTGAGCGTGCCCCCTGAGAAGAAAGAGATAAGAAGCCCAACCAGTGATAAGAATTTACGTGGGCCGATAGCTCAGCTTGGCTAAGGTGTTTGTTCTCCTGTCCATTGGGTTTTGTTTTCGTTCGGTTGTTCGGCGGCGTGGTCTCAGAGTTTGAGCTTTTCTGCCATGTGGTCCGGGCTGAATATTCTTTCTCCAGAATGTTGGGAAGCCCAGTCTCGTTCTTGTCTTCTGTTCGCCCATATTGGGCCACCTTTAAAACGGTAAAGTGTTACTATGTATAGGCGGGCTTTTGGAATATTAAACTTCTCTATTGCTGGGAGATGGATAATATTTGGCGTTGAAAAGGCTCTGGTATGCCAGATTCATGTAAAGCATCTATGTGGTATAAAGATTCAACATCGATTTCTTCAATTTGCTTTAAAAGTTAAGGTTCGCGCTTCATGGAAGTTTCTTCATTAATAATTCATAGCCTCTTGGTCAAGTAGTCCATTGCCATCGCTATCGGCATCCCATACGGCACAGGCTTAAGATAACTCCGTGGAGTGAATCTTCCAGAGTTCCGGCTTGTACTTTCCGAGGATTTTTAGTCTCTAAAGAATGAATGGGGCGTCAATTTTTAAAGCAGTTTAATCAGAAAATTCAAAACGAGTATTGTGGTTAGAATGGTACCATTAGATATGCTATAAATTCGGTGATCTATGCGCGTTATCTTGTGTAAATATGTTACTCAATCACTCAATAACGAGTACTTCAGATGGGACTCCAAATTTTTCTAATAGTTGCTTTGCATAATTTATAGCGCTAGCAGTACTATAATGTGTTTCTATCCACAACCCGTTAGAAAGTTTTTTGGGCGATCGAAAATTATCACCATATTTATGTTTTGGTTCTTTGTTGATAAGGTTTCTTTTGCCACGCCCAGCTCCCACAGGACAATCAGAAGGTTTCAACTTTCCGTTCTTTATGAGCCAATTGGCAGTGTTTACCAAAATTTCAAAGGAGTTATGAAGTTCAAATACTTCATTTTTTAGCCTCATTTTTCGTGGACTTTCGCCTCGCCACGCTGTAGCTTCTATTTGCGCCTCAGTTAGAGACTCTTCATCTGGTTCTGAAATTATTTCTTTGAGCCTTTCTTTCAGCAAATCTTCAATTTCTTCATCTTCAAAATGATAGCCTGGGTAACCTTGAGTTAAAATTAATTTAACTGCTGGCATTAAACCTTTGACAATTTTCTCAGGCGCGTCTAGAATAGATTGCCAAACTTCATCTAGTATTTGAATCTTCTTCATTAAAACTTCTATGTTTTTGATATTGGCCTTTGAGATTGCAATTATATTTCTGAGAACTTCCGACAATTCATCATTCTCTAAATCTACTTTCCAGACAACCCGTTCAGGTAAACTGGTCCCTTCCTCAAATGATTTAATTAGTATCCATACTGCGCCATTTGTCAATACGCCGTATTTTGTACCCTCGCTGAAGGAGTACTTCGCCAATTGACGTATAACTCCTCTTTGCTCAATGTCAACACTCAACTTTTTTACTTCAACAAATAAAATTCTCTTTCCATCTTGGATTAAAGAGTAGTCAGGCACGCCTTCTTCAGTAGATACATTAGGTTGAACTTCTTCTGGGTTTTCAGGGTCCCATCCAAGATTTCTCAAAATAGGATTTACTATTTGATCCCTTACTGCCATTTCATTCTGTTCATAGAGAGAACGAAACTTCTTTATCTTATCTGCCATCAGCTTTAATGCTTCTCTTAGGTCGTTCACTTAATCAGCCCCTCTGTCATGAGACCCCCTATATTTTATTAATTTGTGGTATAGGCTATAGGTTGATTCAAAATTAGGCTCCTTCCTTTTTTATAGTTTATGGGTAGGGGTGTCAGGCTCTCCCTTTGGGAGTTGTTTGAAGCAGACGTTGGGAGGGTGAGGTGAACCTTGTCTATGTGGGTATGTGTGAATCTCCTTGTCTTTTGAGGCTTCTCTTATTGTTTTGGGGGGGGTGGGAAAACAGATGTAAGCCTAGCTGGAGCCGTAGCCTCCCATTTTGTAGTCTCCATCTTTGGGGGGGGCTTCACATTTGGCAGTTTCGGAGGCCCCCCAGGCGGGCCTAGGACCTCGCATGTTCAAAGCCTCACAATAACTCCAGTTGTAACCCCTGAGCTTATACTCGCAGCCATCCTCATGGCCACAGCAGTAGGAGCGCTAGCCGGCATCATCCCAGCTTGGAGAGCATCCCGACTGACACCCGTGGAAGCTTTAAGACGTGAATAGTATCCCACTTTAGAAATCATTAAAGCCAAGACGATAAAAATGAGTAGTTGCCTCGCTGTTAACAGTCGCCTCAAATAAAAGAACCCCCCTCTTCAACTATTCTGAAGAGTGAAACCCGTAACGAGGAACGGGGCCAAGCTGGGCGCGAAAAAGAGGCCCAGATAGAAAACCTAACCTGAAGACTATGCTAAGCAGATCACAGCCGAGATTTTGACTTTATAAGTAAAAAGAGCATGTAGGCAGGATGCAAATTTGCCTGAAGCTTTGCGTCATGGCGCAACTGCCCAAAGAGCCAAGAAGTCCTGGAGGGCGATGTGCTTTTCATCGACATCGAGGGAACTTTTAGCCCTGAAAGGGTTTATCGTATTGCCGCCGCTATGGGTTTGGATCGGCAGCAAGCGCTTAACAACGTGATGATCGCACGGGCGTACAACAGCGACAAGTCTTCTTAATCGATGGGCTCTTCAAGATTTGTCCCGAAGAGAATGTGAAGCTGGTTGTGGTTGATTCTATGATTAGCCATTTCCGAGGAGAACATGTTGGACGCGAGAGCCTAGCTGAACGACAGCAAAAACTCAACCAGCGCTTACATAAGCTGCTTCGGCTGGCGGAAATCTATAACATAGCTGTGGTTGTGACAAACCAGGTGCAGGCTAATCCAGCAAGGTTTCGGCGACCCAAACAGACCAGCTGGAGGCTATGTGTTAGCCCACGCATGCACCCATAGAGTTTACATCAGAAAGGCTAAGGAAGGCACACGAGTAGCCACAGTAATCGACTCGCCACGTCTTCCAGAGTCAAAGGAGTATTTCATCGTTACCGAGAAATGAATAGAAGATGCGCCTAGCACTGATTGATACTACGAAATCGTGGATACAGGTCGATAAACAGATTTGTTAACTCATGCGAAAATATATGAAGTTGAGAGTTGATTATGTTTTGGGATAAGAAGGTGCCGAATGGTCAAAGTTTAACCACCAAAATCGTTGAGCTTTTGAAGAGGCAGCCTGGGCAGTCTGTTAAAGAGATTGCCAAGCAAATGGATGTTAATAGGACTTTTCTTTCTGGCTATCTTAGTGCTCTGGAGGAGCATGGCTACGTGAAGTCTAGGAAGATTGGCCCAGCCAAGGTTTACTTTAATAAGGAAAAATAGTGGAAAGGTGATGAGATGGCGGCTGTAGGTGGGGGTGCATCTTTAGGCGAAGCTTTCTTGAAGCCAGAAAGTATTCTGGAAGGGCCCTTCTGGCCTGAGCGCATAAAGGTTATCTCATGCAAGCAGATTGGCACTGGCGTTGAAGTGCAAGGCATCGGTGTAAAATCTGAACGCTTTTACTCGCGGATTTTGAGGAAGAGCGATTTGGAGAAGGTTAAGAGAGTTGATTTGGGGAAGAAGGATTTTTCTGGGGATGCTGAGGCGTTTTTCCTTGCTATGGAAGGGAAAAGGATCCGTTATGCTTTCCAGTTTGACCCTCTCTATGCTGTTAACGTGTCGCAGATTGACCCATTGCCTCACCAGATTGACGCGGTTTACCATTACATCTTGAAGCATCCTAGGATTAGGTTTCTCCTCGCCGATGACCCGGGTGCTGGCAAAACCATCATGGCTGGATTAATACTCAAGGAGCTTAAGCAGAGGGGGCTTGTTGAAAGAGTTCTTATCGTTATACCTGGCCATTTGAGGGACCAGTGGGTTAGGGAGCTTAAAGAGAAGTTTGGCGAGACTTTCAGAACTATTGATAGAGGAGTGATGGATGCGTCTTGGGGGCGCAATGTCTGGCTTGAAGAGAACCAAGCGATAACGTCAATGGATTTTGCGAAGCAGGAAGATGTCATGGTGAGCCTCGCTGAAGCCCGATGGAATTTGGTGATTGTTGATGAAGCCCATAAGATGGCCGCTTACAAATACGGCGAGAAAATGAAGAAGACTGAAAGATACAAGCTTGGAGAGCTACTTTCAAGAAACTCCGATTTCCTGCTCTTTTTGACAGCGACGCCCCATAGGGGTGACCCAAGCAATTTTAGGCTTTTCTTGGATTTGCTTGAGCCAGGGTTCTTCGCCACGAACGAGATGCTTGTGGAATCCATAACGAACAAGGATAACCCTCTTTTCTTGAGGCGTCTGAAAGAAGACTTGAAAAACTTTGACAATACTCCTTTGTTCCCTCCTAGAAAAGTGATAACCGTCAAGTATCGCCTAAGCGATGACGAGAAGATTTTGTACAACGCTGTGACGGAGTACGTTGAGAAGCACTATAATAGGGCGATGCAGAAAGACAAGAGAAACGTTGCGTTCGCCCTTCTTATCCTTCAAAGGCGACTAGCATCCAGCCTAAGGGCTATAAGAAGGTCCTTGGAAAGAAGGAGAGATAGGCTTCAGGAACTGCTCGACCAGGGAAAAATAATTCAGGAAGCCGGGTACATAGACGAAGAAGCACTTGAAGACTCTTCTGAACTGGAAAGGTGGAGAAAAGAAGACGAGCTGCTGGAGAAGCTTACTTCCGCCGAGACGCTTGACGAACTCAGGGAGGAAATCGAGAAGCTTAACGAGCTTATCGGGCTGGCGAAGGAAGCTGAAAAGAAGGAGGTTGAAACGAAGCTTAACGAGCTTAAGAAAGTGATGGAGGAAGTTAAGCTAAAAAAGAACGGTGAGAAACTGCTAATTTTCAGCGAATCCAAAGACACTCTTGAATATCTTGTAGAGAAAATCCGCAAGTGGGGCTACTCGGTAACGTACATTCACGGCGCGATGAATCTCGACAAGAGAATAGAGGCGGAGCACGAGTTTAAAGAAAAAGCGCAAATAATGGTTTCCACAGAAGCTGGCGGAGAAGGAATAAACCTCCAGTTTTGTTGGCTTATGGTGAATTATGACATTCCTTGGAATCCAAACAGGCTCGAGCAGAGGATGGGGCGAATACACAGGTATGGGCAACAGTATGAAGCCTACATTTACAATCTTGTGGCTATTGACACAAGGGAAGGCAAGATTCTTGAGAAATTGTTCAACAAACTTGACATCATACGGATGCATCTTGGAAGCGACAGAGTCTTCGACGTGATTGGCGATGTGCTTCCTGGACGAAGCCTTCAAGACCTCATTGTAGAGGCTGTGACAAACAAACGTTCTTTGGATGATATTCTGAAGGATATTGAGAGGATTCCAGACGAGGAAGCAATTAGAAGGGCGAAGGAAGCTACGATGGAAGGTCTTGCCACAAAGCACATCGACCTAACCCGAATTTTGGGCGAAGCAAGAATAGCGAGAGAGAATAGGCTAGTGCCCGAATACATTGAGAAGTTTTTCCTTAAAGCGTCTGAGAAGCTTGGCTTGAAGGTGGAAAAGAGGAAGGATGGCTTTTACAGAATAGCCAGCATTCCCTACGAGCTTAGGAGACTTCCCTTCGAGTTCAAGATAAAGTTCGGAGAAGTCTTCAGGGAATATGGCAAAATCAGCTTTGACAAGGAACAGGCGATTAAGGGGCAAGCAGAGTTTGTGGCGCCCGGGCATCCACTTTTGGAGGCTGTTGTGGAGAAGATTTTCGAAAAATACAGTGGTGACGTTGATAAAGGCACAGTTTTCCTCGACCCTTCAGGTAGCATGAACGGCTTCATCTGGTTCTTAGAAAGTATGATAAATGACGGAACGGGTTCGGTGGCTGGCAAACGAATCTTCGCCTTGTATCAGGATAATCACAATAACGTGAGGTCGGTTTCTCCATCTATTCTCTGGGATTTGAAGCCTCACCACGCTTCGCTAACTACTGAATTGTTAAGATCGGTGGGCAGCGAAGATTCCATTCTAAGCTTCGCAGTGGAAACGGTTCTACCCATGTATCTGGACGAGTTGAAGAAGCAGAGGGAACATGACGCGGAAATTAAGAGGAGATATGGGGTGAGGTCTCTTCAACAGCTTATTGGGCAATCGGAAGTGAAATTGCTTGATTATGAGACTAGGAGGGCTAAGGGAGAGAACATTCCGGAAGCAGCAATACAGAACGAGAGGAGAAACAAGGAGGAATTGGAGAGAAGGAAGGAACAGCTTGAAAAACAGATAGAGGCAGAAGTCAACCTTTTGCTGTCTCCGCCGAAAGTTCTTGGAGCAGTGGCTGTATTGCCTAAGCTGCCAGTAGACGACACCTTGAAAGAAGATAGGGAAATCGAAGAGATTGGTATGCGTGTCGCTATGGAGTTTGAGATGGCTCAGGGGCGAAGTCCAGAGGATGTGGCGGCCCAGAACTTGGGTTTTGACATACGTTCTAAAGCGCCAGATGAAAGCATCAGATATATAGAGGTTAAAGCGAGAGCGGGAGAGGGAAAGATAGCGCTCACGCCTAATGAATGGTTGATGGCGCATAGGCTAGGAAACGAGTACTGGCTTTACATTGTGGTAAACGCTGCAAAGTCGCCTGAACTTTACACGATACAAAACCCAGCAGAGAAACTAAAACCCGAAGAAGAGATTGAAGTTGTTCGATATATCGTGGAACAGTGGAAGAGCGTTGCTAACAGAGAAAATGTGGTATCCTAATGAGAAGAAGAAAAACAGTAGGAATATTGACAGATGCGTCGAAAACGTTTAGGATGACCTTAGAAAATCAAATTGTTCAGGCTCAATACGACAAATTGTCCGAAGAGTTCAAGACCAAAAAACAATCATTCTTAGATTTTCTGGGAGGAAATTTTCAAGAAGTAATTACCTTAGTCCGTGAATTATCTCCCCAACTAAATATTTCTGTCTGGTTGTACATTGACAGAAGATTATTCGTTCCTGAGAATCACAAAATATCACCTTATCAAATTATGAATCCAAATACTCTTCATTTGTCTTCAGATTTTGATCAATGGATTCG
>JAVZMI010000006.1 GCA_038883335.1 Candidatus Bathyarchaeia archaeon | reverse complement strand
TAGAAACATACGTGGAGGTTGCTAGGCCCAGTGCACTTAGGGTTTTTATCGCAAGATCTGACCCAGCCCTCAACTATGGCCTCTTCTGCGCAGTCCTTCTCTCAAAACTTGCTCTTTCAAAGTTGAAGTCTCTTGAAAAGGAGAGGGGGGTGCCTGTATACCCAATCTTGGGGGTTGGGTCCATGCCTTTCAGGGGGCATCTCTCTCCTGAAAATCTCGAAGGCTTCCTTAAAGAGTACAGAGGATTATCAACCGTTACCGTTCAGTCAGCCTTAAAATATGATTACCCTCTCGAAAGGACGAGGGAAGTTGTAAGCCTCCTCAATAACAGGCTTCCTTACTGTGAGCCAACTATTATAGAGCCTCATGAGGAGAAGATTCTGCTCACAGTGCTCAGTAAATTTAGGCGAAGGTATGAGAGTATGGTTGAGGAATTAGCCCCACTTGTGAATAGCGTTGCCTGTTATACCCCTCAAAGAAGGGCGAGGAGGCTTCACATCGGATTATTCGGCTATAGCAGAAGTGTTAGGGGGGTGGTTCTTCCGAGGGCGATACCATTCACCGCAGCCTTCTACTCATTGGGGATACCGCCCGAATTCATAGGCGGAAAAGTTTTGTGCGACCTAGGAGAGGAGGAATGTGAAGTCCTTGAGAAGCTATACGTAAATCTAAAGAACGACCTCAACACCGCGGGAGGCTATCTCTCGTGGAGGAACCTAAACATGCTTATGGATACACACCAAAGAATCGCCCAAAGGGCGGAGATGAATGGAGAGAGACTGAAGAACGCACTCGTAAAGCTCATGGAAGACCTTAGTGTAGCTGAGGAAACTATCGGCATCAAACTCGGCCCTAGGAACATGACTGAGAGAAGGTATGAGAACCTATCAAACAATTTTCTTTTATCTTATGTTGAGCAGAAAGATGATGAGGCGAGAAAAGCCTATCTGGAGGCAGCTAGGTTGAGAAAGTGCCTTGGATAGGGTAGACTAAAACATGGCTTAACCCCCTTTATGCGCGTCCATTGGTTGCCGGAGATCTATGGCTATATCTGGAAAAATGCTCTCAGAACTCATATTTTCTATATAAAAAACTTAATATAGAATCTAGTCATATAATTAAGTTGAAGCCAAGCCGAGATAGTCGTGGATTCAGTAGCCGAGCTCGCACTTCGGGGGAAGCCTCGGAGTGTTGTCAAGCTACTGATCGCTCATCCGCTATGGCGTGGAGCTTGCAGGGCGACCTGTAAGGCGATCCGTAGCGGATGAGTGAGGGCCTCCAATATGGTGGCGGAAGTAAACACCACGCAGCCCACCAAATTGGAAAGCCACATCCACCTCGAGAGCTTGGCAGTATTCTTCTTTTACGTTACGGGTTTAAGTGAAGAGTGAGGCCAGAAAGTAGGTTGCTGCGCTTACCAACATGCTTACCGGTATGGTTAGTGACCAAGCCCAGATGATGTTCCTTGCTACCCCCCACCTAACGGCTGATAGGGACCTAGTGGATCCAACTCCCATTATCGAACCAGCTATCACATGAGTTGTTGAAACCGGGATCCCTGCTAAGGTGCATAAGGAGAGTGTCAGCCCTCCCGATGTTTCGGCGCAGAAGCCATCCACAGGCCTAAGTTTCGTTATCTTCATGCCCATGGTTTTTACCACCTTCCACCCGCCCATGAGGGTTCCCAGAGACATCGCCGAAGCGCATAGTATTATAACCCAGGAAGGGACATAAAATTCGCTGCCCAAATAACCAGATGTTAATAGGGTTATCGCAATTATTCCCATGGCATTCTGGGCGTCGTTAGCGCCGTGCCCTAAGCTGTAGAGACTGCCTGAGATTATCTGTGCTTTTTTGAAAAATTCATTAACTTTTGACGGTCTAGCTTTCCTGAAAATCCAAAAAATCGCCACTGTGAAAGCGAGCCCACCCAAAAAGCCAAGTAGGGGGGCCCCTCCGATAAATAAAATTACCGTCAAAACTTTGGTTGCCACGATAGCCGCTGGCCCGCTTTTGGCGATACCTGCTCCCATTAGACCGCCAACTAGTGAGTGTGTGATGGATATCGGAAGTCCTTTGAATGTTGTTAGATAAGTCCAGAAGATAGCCCCGACAATAGCGGCAATAATGACTTTTGAATCTATTATTGTGGCTTCAACTATGCCTTTTCCTATCGTAGCCGCTACGGCTGTACCGAGTAAGAAAGGTCCGGCGAAATTGCCCACGGCTGCGAGGATGACGGCCCGCCTCGGAGTAAGGGCTCTAGTCGCCGTTATTGTGGAGATGGCATTCGCGGCGTCATTTAAACCGTTTCCGAAATCGTAAACTAACGCAAGAAGTGTTATGGCCACCACTACTTCTAACATTTTACCACTATCGGGTTTTCATTATTATGTCACATACTATGTCGGTTACATCTTCGCATTTGTCGACGGCTTCTTCCATAAACTCGTAGATCTCTTTCAATTTTATAATCTCCTTCACGTCTTCAGTCTCGAAAAGTTCCACTATCCCCTTATTGACTATGAGGTCGGCTTCGTTCTCGAGTCTATTTACTTCTATGCACCGCAACTCGATCTCTCTCGGATTTTTAAGCTCCCTCAACTTCCTTACCATGTGACCCAGTTCGACGGAGGCCTTAAGTAGAACCTCCGCCAAACTAGCCATCATCTTAGGAATATTTTTCACATTATATGAATGGAGTCTCATTACGGCGCCATATATGTAGTCTATCACATCATCAAGGGTTGAAGCTAAACTTGAGATATCCTCTCTATCGATGGGTGTTATGAAGGTCAGGTTCAATTCCCCAAAAATATTGTGGACTATGTCGTCAGTTTGATGTTCAATCTCAGCTATTTCCTTAAACGCCTTTGACAAGTTGGAGTAATCGCACGTTAGATTGCAGAGGATCTGTGCGCCCTTCACAACGCCGTCTACTTCCATCTCCAACATATCGAAGAACTTCTTCTCGCGAGGTATTAACCAGGACAACTTCATTAGTGCACCCCTTTTTTAATTATCTCCTCTCATCTAGAGCAATTCATTGTTTGATATCCGTAGTCGAACGCGGCACCATAATAATGGACCTGAATATACCTCCAATTCACCAGTTAAACCTTCGATTCCAACTTTTCACGGTTTACTTTATAAGCTCTTCTGAAACTGGGTAGTGGATCGCACAGTATTTTATGTCTTCCAATAGCACAGAAATAGCTGTTAGAGGAGCGGCGTACACGCAGAGGACCCAATTTTTTATGTTGCGTCTGCGTCCTCAATAAACTAGTGTAGAGGCAGGTGGAGCATGCGTGAGCTCTATAGTTCTCCGAACTTCTTTAGTGCCAGCCGTAGAAGATTCTCGAAGAACCCTTTCTCCAACTCTTCCCCATCACCTATAGCTGGGCACTCCTTAGTTGGATGGAAATAGTAAACCCCTCCAAACCTTCGAAGGGAGAAAGGATAGAACCTACAGATAAGCGGTCTGTACTCATATATAGTGCAACTGTCTCCTACTAGGAAACTACAACGCCCTTTGATCTTCTTCATCTCGTAAGGGAAGCGGGAGTCCTCCCTTGAAGGCTCCGCGAAAGTGCTGATCGCTCGACTCGTAACTTCACTTATCTCTAGCACCTCCTGTTCTAGGAGGAGAATTCGTCTGACTCTAGTTGTAGTGTTGCGGCAACATATGGTGCATCTATTACATAGGAACCTAATCCCTGGTGGGTAACTTACAGCCAATTTTTACTCAACTTGCCTTGCACATTTTGGTATAAATCTCGTTTCACATGTCGCGGGGCTGCCTTCAGCGGCGGCCAATAGGCTGTTCGCTGATAAGCCTTGGTAACTCTGCTTCAAGCTCGTTATTCACTTGAACGTTGAATCGTTTCTTATATCTATCAAAAATTCTGATGGTTCTTAGACCTAACGTCCCTAGGAAAGCGGCATTGCCTACCGCATGTAAGGTATCGAACAAGAGGCTTCTCCCTTGAGAAGCTGCAAATGTTGCCAATGTTAACGGGTATACGAATGACGCCCAGAACCAAACATTCATTATGACGCCAAAGATGTACCCCCAACAGACGCCGAAACACATAAGCCACCACCTCCTAGGTTTAAATCTTCGAAAGAGAGAGGCGGAGGCACCAGCTAACCCCCATGCAACCATCTGGTATGGCGTCCAGGGGCCGTGGCCAAGAAAGAAGTTAGAGATTAAAGGTGTCAATGCTCCTACAGTGAACCCGGCCACAGGTCCAAAAACGTAGCCTGAGCATATTATCAAGTAAGTCGAAGGCTGTACGCTCGGTAAAGCGCCAAAGGGGACTCGAGAAACTGCCGAGAGTGTACCCAGAATAGAGGTCAATGCTATCCCTTTAGAGCTTTGCATGCTCTCATCAAAACTGGAGATGAACACTGCGAGCGCCAAGGTAACTAAGGCGCCAACCAGAAGAGCAGTGTAGCCAGTGCTTTTCGCGGCGTCTCGCAACCCGTTCTGGGGTAGGGCCATGAAGGATGTAAGGGTCACTGCCAAGACTGCGAAAAGAAACAGTGATAAGTGTCTCTTTTTCACCCCAACACCTTCATCACATCATCGACGGTGAGGATGCCTTTGGGTATGCCATATTTCTCGTAGGCTTTAACCAGACGGTTTATCTGAGGCGAGAAGAGTAAAGCCTCCGACAGGACGTCTCTCTTAGGGCCGTCTGCCACAACTCTGCCATCGCTCAACAAGATTACTCTGTCACAATATTCGGCGATGGTTTCAATGTCGTGTGTAACCAATATGACAGTATTTCCCTCCCTTCGGTAATCTTTGAGGAGGTTCATCAATTCAGTCTTCAACTTGAAGTCCATTCCACGGGTGGGCTCGTCCAAGGCGAGAACCTTTGGCCTCCTGATTATGACCGACGCCAAGGCAACTCTCTGCCTTTCCCCACCGCTCAGGTACGGGGGGTAGCCGTGGCGATGTGTTGAAAGGTTGAATTTGCTGAGCGTGTGGTTGATCTCCTTATCCACATAATCCGCCTGTAGATTCATGCTCTCAAGTGAAATGCGGAGGTCTTCTTCGACAGTTTCCCCAATAAGGTGGTCACTTGGATTTTGGAAGACATAGCCTACACGCCTTGCAAGTTCGGCTACAGTAGCAGTTTTTGTATCGAGGCCGCATACAGTAATCCTGCCACTTGTCGGTTTCAGGAGTCCATTAAGCATCTTTAATAGAGTAGTCTTGCCTGAGCCGTTTCGCCCCGTGACCGCGATAAACTCTCCACAATAAATCTTAAGATCTATGCCCCTGAGCGCCTCAACACCGTTTGGGTATACATACCGTAGGTTTTTTGCCTCGATAACAAGTTCTCCCCTGTCTACTCCATCATCTGGCAAGGCTGTGGTACTTACACTTCTGAAGACATCATCTAAGACGGCTCTCGCATCCTTTACTGTTAGGGGGACGTTAGCCACCTTGAATCCCCTCCCCCTAAGCCTCCGGGTGAGTTTAACTATGGGCGGGACGCCCACGCCTAGCCTCTCTAGGCAGTCATTACTCAAAATTTCCTTGGGGCTTCCGTCCATCACGATCTTGCCTTCACTCATGACCAGCAATCTGTCTACTTGGTGAATAACTCTGTCTAACCTGTGCTCAACCAGTATGACGGTTATCCCGAGTTCGTCATTCATCCTACTAACGACTGATAGAAGTTCTTCCGCACTTTTTGGGTCGAGCTGTGATGTGGGTTCATCCAAGACCAGAACTTCTGGGTGTAGAGCTAGAACGGAAGCTAGGGCTACCTTCTGTTTCTCGCCTCCGGAGAGATCTTGGAGTGGTCTATTCCGCAGATGAGAAATCCCTACAGCATCAAGAGCCTCCTCCACCCTTTTTGCAATAGCCTCACTAGGTAAGTTCAAGTTCTCTAAACCGAATGCTATCTCTCTCTCAACGTCAGTGGTGACCAGCTGATTCTCGGGATCTTGGAAGACCATGCCTACCTTCTCTGCAATCTCCCTTGTTGAGTGTTTGAGCGTGTTGAGACCTTGGACTTCAACATACCCCTTAACCCGCCCCCCATAAAAGTGCGGGATCAACCCATTGAGGCACCGGCATAAGCTTGATTTTCCACTCCCAGAGGGGCCTGTTAGGAGTAAAAATTCGCCATCCGATACTTGAAGGTTAATGTCCACTAGAGCTGGGTTTTCTTCGTCGGAGTAGAAAAACGTGAAATCCTTGAACTTAATCAATCAGCCTTTAACCTCCTTGTTTGGTGGTAATAATACCGTAGTGGCTATGGGCAGTGAAAGTAAGGTAAACATTAGGAGGGGGGCAGCTCCATCTAAAATTACTTCCTCGACGCTTGGGTAGTAGCTGTATTCGCCATAATTAAGCAGCCTCATAACGGTACCGAGGATGAGCGGTGAAACGGCTAGAGCTACTAGCGCCCGGTCGGTTCGGCTCATGTCTATTTTCCTATATGTAGACCGCTTATTTTTCGACCCGAAAGCCCTAGCCTCCATTGACTCTGCGACCTGTATCGACCTCTCCAAGGAGCTTGAGAGGAGGGCAATAAAAATCGGCGCCGCATTCCTAATCTTTCGGAGAAAGTGCCCCCTATCAAGTTCTATGCCCCTAGACCGTTGGGCGTCCATTATGGTCTCCGCATCCTTAAGAAGGGTTGGGAAGAATCTTGTGGCGAGAGATGTCGCAAGCACTATTTTGTAAGGGGCTTTAAGCTTAGCCGCCTGTAGCAGGAGGTCATCTGGGTTGATAATGAGATTCAATATAGCGAAGGCTGAGATTATTGCGAAGAGTCTGAGGGACATTCCAACCCCGAAAATAATGCCTTCAAGGGTGACTGTCAAACGGCCTATCAAAGGCAGATTTAGAGGTGAGGAGTATACTATATTTGTGCCAGAACCTGAGAATAGAGCATTTATGGCTACTATGAAGAGGCAAAGTAGGAATGCAGTCCTCATAAAATATAGCCACCTACTAGTTACCTTTGCAATTACAACTACAGGCAATGTTGAGAGGAACATTAACAGAATATAGATTGGGTGGTCGAAGATCAGGCTGAGAATAATCAGCCCACTCAGCCAGACCACTTTTGGCCATGGGTGAAGTCTGTGAATTGGTGTATCTATGTATCTGTAGCTTAACATGGTGGAACCCTACTCACCTGGCCTTCGACTACCGTAGCTGCGAAGGCGTGGGCGAGTTCCTCTCGGCTTGAGATCAACACTTCAACCACGTCATTCACATCATCTTCATTTATGCCGCTTAAGACCCAGACTACACTCTCACCAGCCATGGTTCCCTTCGGATTCCATGGATTCTGAGTCGCTTGGATCATCCCGCCGGTGCTATACTCAGCAGCTAACTCGCCACTCGAATTAAGGACTAACATTCTGTCCCCCTCATAGTGTATGTAGAAGCCGAGCTGTTGATAGATTCCATTCAACTCAGAGATCAGGGGTGACTTGATCGTGCCCAGAATTATTAGATTCGGACTTTCTCTGTCCTCTCTGGATAGCTCGCTGGCTTTTAAGATTGAGACGCCTCTCACCCCGCATTCCGTTAGAGTGCTGTTGAGGAGCATAGCCTCATCCAATAACTCATCTTCATATATGATGATAGTTTCGCAGACCTTTCCCTTATAGCCGTGGAGGAAAGGCTCGGGAAACAAACCTACAGCGGCTGTTATAAAAGTATGAAAGTCCCAGTCATGAAAATCCCACCACGTTGTGGTGTCGTCCTCGACTCTGTAGTCAGCCCCACCTACATCTGCAAGCACACCATTAATATAAATGAACCAATCCCGCTTGGCCACACCGGTTCCGGTATACTCGGAACGGATATCATTTATTGCGTTTACAAATCCTCCCCCATATGCTGTCTCCACTTTTGCGACCTCCCTTAAGGCATCAATAACAGTCGCCCCCTTAGTCATCTCCACCTCCCTGTCGAGTATTAACTCCGCCCCATAATCTTTAGTCACAACCACTCTTACCTTAACTTCCGAAGCATGATCGTTTGAGGTTTGACCCAGCAGCCCAGCCGCTACTACGGATACCGTAATAACGGCTATAATGAACAGTAGTGTCTGGGCTCTCTTCATAAAGTGCCACGTTGCCTGTTTTTGGCAGTCATCAACTTAGCCCTCTAGCCTAGCCTCTTTTAGCTGCGCCTAATTGAGTTCCTCGATCCCTAATGCCTTTAGGAGGAGGATCCTCCCTTCGAAGGTTGGGTATTTCTCAAGTTTTTGGCCATACAGTTCTAGCAGCTGGTAGCGTTGATCTGAGTTTTCAGAGATTGAAAGGATGTCGTTGGGTATCACACCGTTCTTAACTAGATACCTGTATGCAGCGTCCACACTGCCCTCGGCAGCCAATATAGCTTTGGCATCCTCAACTATCTGCGGCACTTCGTTCTGGTTGGCCATCTTCTCCACACTGATCTCAGTTTCGAGACTCTCGCTTGAGGTTGGGATTTGCGTTATACCCAACATGTGAAGAAGGAGAACTCTGCCCTCAAGAGTCGGGTATCTTTCCAAGTAATCCCCAAAATTTTCCGTCAAGCACCGGCGTGACTCTTCGGTCAAGTTTATTCCAGAGCCGTCTGAGGGTATAACCGCCTTCTCAACCAACCGGTTGTATGCATATTCAACATTGCCGCTATGCTCAACTTCTTCCTGCGCCTCTGCCAATGCCTCGATCTGCTCTGTCGTATACCCACTTAACTCGACTGCGACGAAAATCTTGTTGCTTCGGATATAATTGCTCTTCTCCGCGTAGATAAAAGTTCCTGAGGTTATGGGTATCTCAACTTTACCATCCGCGCCTGTAGAATAACTTCGGTCGGCATGAACAGTTGCGCCTTGAACTGGTACCCAGTTAACGGTAGGCCAAGGGTTTGGTGGGTTGTGATAGTAGTCCTGATCTGTAGTGGTAACGGTGACTGTTACAACGCCGCCTGGCGTGACGCCGGTCTTATCTACCGAAACTCGAAGGGGAAGCTCTGTCCACGTACTAGTATAATACCATAATATCTCGTCGCCATTCGCTAGGTTGGGGCCGTTGGCTTGCCAACCGTAACCCCCACCATACCACGGAGAAACGCCATTAACCCTGTACATCCAAGACGAGGATCCTGCTATATCCGCGATAAATAGCTCGGAGAAACCTGGGCTATAAGTTGCAGTATAGCTGAACCCCGCGCGCTGTGAGGCCGCATCTAAGGCGCTTATAGGGGTGTCGGCATTTATCGTATACTGGCCGCCTTTACTATCGGTAATAGTTACACTGCCTGAGAGCGTTATGGTGTCGCTAAATAGTGTAGATGTAGGCCCTTCAACCCTCACTACAACTTGTGGATCGATAATAACGGGGTAAGACTTGCCCGACAATGCTGTCAGCACAGCCGCAGTCGTGTAGACTGAGTTGGATCTGTCGGTTCGTGTCCACCTGAAGGCTCCATCAGTATCCTGCAGACTTAGTAGGAACTCCAAGGGGCTACTGCCGTTAATCTCCCACTCAGCACTTGTGGGGTCTTCACCAACAGCTCTTAACGCACTAACAACCCAGGCGGTTGATAAGGAATTTGAGGAGTTAGATCCCTGTCTCCAAGAAAAACCGCCGTCCGGAGTTTGGCTGGTCTTCAGATACTCTAGTGCCGCTCTTATCGCAGTAGAGTTGGGGCTCTCTCCTGCTGATATAAGAGCCATCACTGCAGCTGATGTATCATCCGTGTCACTGTGCCCCCCAACGGCGAACCCCCATCCACCGTCAATGTTCTGGTTTCTCAGGATATACTCCCTACTGGCTTGGATTACCTCAGAGTTTGCTCTTTCCCCTGTTGAGATTAAAGCTAAGATACCCCAATAGTCATCGTTAAGAAGCGTCTCATCGCCAATCTGACCGTTACGGTAAAAGCTAATTAAAGCTCTTAAATAGTCTACCCCACCAAAATTTTCCACATCGGCCTTAGCGGCAGTTAAGGCTAGAATTGTTCTCTCATAGTCAGTTGCCTTGGTTCCCATCTTATCCACGTTGTCCCTCAAGTAATCCATTATCGAATGTGCTGCGTCGTCCATCTTGCAACTATACGGGTCCTCGCCAGCTGCAACTAATGCCATAACAACCCAGGCTGAGTTCTCGTATCCCCCAATATCCCCCTCGAATGTCTGCTGCCCCCTCAAATAGGCAAGTGCCCTCTCCATATTCTCAGCGTAGTCTGGCGTGTTTGATGTAACGCTCTCCAATATGACGCCTGAGCTGCTCCCAAACGACGTCTCACTCTTTCTGAGGCTGCCTTGAGGAGTAGGCGTAAGAACCACACCTAGCAAACTGACAACTAACAACACAAATAAGCCTATAACCACAGGTATTATTACAGCATTTTTCTTGTTCATGTGCATAATGGATGGATAGTCCAGCCATTACTTATAAAACTTAGCATAAACTCCAGTAGCTCTGGGCAGGAGAAGCATCTATGTGGGGGTTGGCGCCGGGGAAGGGAGTTTCATCCTTGGGATTTTGAACCCTTGTGGGCTGGTGGCCCACTGGATTGCTCGCTGTGGTCTCGAGTCCAGCGCGTTGCCGCTCCGCCACCCCGGCTGACCTAGAACTGGTTTTCGCCTTTTTTAATAGTTTCGTGGTTGGATTTGGAGGTGATTGCTGTTAGGTCTCTGTAAGGTGTCTCTTTGCCGTCTTTGATTATGATTTGGCCGAACTCTAACTCGGCGATCTTGCCCTTAACAGGTGTCATGATCTTTACAAGCCCTTTGTCAGGGGCGTATGCTTCGAGGACTCCTATTCCTAGAAGTTCCCCCTCCTCGTCGAAGAGTCCTACGAGTATCCCTGTCTGCCACCGGGGGTCTCCCCTGACCCTCAGCTCATCTCGCGGGATCACCCTTATTGAAGAGTTCTGAAGGTATCTCAGGTATGCGTGCTCCCTGATTTCCTTCCTATCCTCACGGCTCCTTCTCCTAACTACTGGCGGCGTCATAACGGTAATAAACTCGTAGCCTGCACGGTTTATTTCGCCAAGGAGAGCCTCTAACTCGTGGGCGCATCTTATCGCCACTATGGTGTCGGGGTGTATCACATGGAGGAGGTTCAGTTTATATTTGGTGGCTTCTTCGCCCTCTACCCATCCATCCGTGTTGAAGATGTTCAAGCCTCCCTCAGCCCTCTTTCTCTTTGAGAGTTCGGATAGCGCCGTCAATATTTTGCTTGTAGCATGAGCTGGGCTTGTGGTACCTATGAAGGTGATGCGGTCTGGTTTCTCTCTGGATAGATCGCAGAGCTCACGCCTCATGGAGTATTCGCCGATGGTTGTGGGTGGGCCGATATCAGATTGGCCTAGGTCAGCATCCGTAATGTTCACTCTCAACTTGGCTTGGATGGCGGTGTTGGCAAGGAAAGTTGTGAAGGTCGACTTTCCTGTGTCTATAGCCCCTATGACCGCAACGGTTAAACTTTTTCTGCTCTTGCACTCTTCGATTATTGTGTTCACAGCTGTCTTCCAGTCTTCAGGTATCGTGTCACCTTCGACTTCATCAACATGTGTGTTAGCGCCGATCTTGAGATCGAACTTTGAACGGGTTGCGCAGTAGATGGGTAGGGCCTTGTATCTTCGGATTGTGAGGCTTAATCCTGGGAGGAGGTTCATGCCCAGGCATCTACTGTTCCCTTCGAGGAGAGTCAATGTGGCGGGCCCATGGGTTATCAGTGTTTTATCCTTCTCAATGGTAAGCTCCATTTCCACTTTCGACCTGTAGACTTGTCATCTGAAGGCTATCTCCAGTGCTGAGGTCACGTCTCTCTCCTTCCTTTTCACCTTTAACCTCTTTGCAAGGGCGGTCGTACCTCTCTCGTCTACAAGCATGACCTTAACCTTGCAGTCCATCCTTTTGATGAGCTCCCTTCTCAGCTCCTCTGTCCCGTCAAGGTAGCAGCCATCAGTTGTCATGCGGTACCCGCTCTTTCCGAGCTTGACGATCACGTTTGAGGGTCTTAAGCTGTGGGTTGCCTTTTCGATCGCGTTTATGATGTCTTCCTTAGTGGTGTAATTGCCCATGTGAAGGATCTCTCCGTCTGCAAGTATAGCCAACCCTGAAGTCTTGCCTACGTCGACGCCAACGATGATCGTGGGTGGTTTACTTGTCTCTAGGTTTTGGAGCGCTCTCTCCACAGCCTTCTCAGCGTCTTCTTTGCTGGTGTAAGTGATAACCTTCCCGTGTCTGATGGAGCTTGCTTCTGCGGGTGTGGTGATGACTGCTCTTACCGTGAATGGTATTGGATCTGTCGGTTTTAGGGATGTATAGTGGATACCCCTTCGTTTGAGTTCATTGACTAGGTTGAAGTATGCTTTACCATCCGTTGTGGCGACAGCGACCTCCGCCTTCTTCACCGTTACACCTCTAAGTTAACCTTTAGACATAGGGGTTTAAATCGGTATCTGGATCGGATTAATGAGTGGTCACTTGTCGGAGTGGTTCTAAAGAGTATGCCTAGCTCTGGTAGGTCTCTTACCTGTTCAAGTATGTTACTGTTACTTTCAATAGCAGAGGTTACTCAAGGGCCTTGGGTTGATTTTAAGAAGGAACATTTATTGGTTGCTCCTATACTTGACCTTAATAGATTAGGTAAAAAAGTGAAAGATGCTCTCTTGTCTCTTTATGATAAAAAGATAAATGGCAAGAAAATTTGTGAATCTGAATTTAAAGCTCTCCCTAAAGAATTTGCTTACCCTGAGACGAGAAAAATCATCGACGAGGAGATCAATAAAATTTTAGGAATAAAATCGAATCTAGACACATTATACAAGTTACTCGCAAACGAGCCGATGATATGCGGATAATAAGCCCAAGATGCTCAAACATGTTTATGCAGGCTCCTTGGGCTCACGATATGTGCCGAAGACGCCTCAAAATGCAACCAGCGACCACCTTTGGGCAGCCTACAGAAAACCCCAAAAAATTAGATTGGACGGGAGGAAAAAAGGTTTATATCTATGACACCGTTATGAGCGTTCGCAGGCCGGGATGGCCGAGCGGCTAGGCGGCGGGCTGCAGACCCGCTCTACGCAGGTTCAAATCCTGCTCCCGGCTCCAAGCCTCAAACTCATCCACACGGGCCCTTATCCTAGTCGCAACAGCCACACAAACCTTCAACCCCCTCAACCGAGATTTCTCTTTGAATCATCACGTGAGTAGACGCTACAAATCTAACGGTCTCACACCAAACCGCACATGCTGCGGTGCCGCAACAGAAACCGGTTAAGTTTATTTTATAGGTAACTCATCTGGATATTCACCCTTTTAAAGCGGCTGGGGCGTAGGGCTCTGTCAAAGGTTAAGGTGGCGGTTATCGGTGTTGGCGGCTGGGGGAAGAACTACCTCCGGGTCTACAGTAGACTTAAACAGCTCTGCACTCTAAAAGCCATCTGTGACATCGATGAAAGCCGCGCCAAATACTATGGTGAAATGTATAAGGTTGCATGGTATACCGACATGGCATCCCTCCTACAGAGAGAGGACGTAGACGCCCTCAATATATGTACGCCCCCCCAAACCCACTACAACCTCGCATTGGAGGCGATTAAGGCTGGTAAACATGTGCTGGTGGAGAAGCCCATGGCTTTAACATCATCCCAAGCTGTTGAGGTATATAGGGAGGCTAAGAAGAGAGGACTCTGCCTTATGGTTGGCTTCATCGAAAGGTTCAACAGCGGAGTTCTCAAATTGAAGGACTTAATCGACACCGGAAGCCTCGGTGTTACACGATTCATTTCCGCCACACGAATATCTCCATGGGCACCTACGGCGAACAGCATAGGCGTAACTTTGGACACTGCAATCCACGACGTAGATACTATAAGGTTCATTACGGGCCAAAACCCGGTAAGGGTCTACGCTGAAGTTCCCAACCAAAATGAAGGGCGTCTGGAAGGTCGGGAGACGAGTGTAGAGATTCTCCTAAGGTTCAGAGGAGACTTGAGCGCCTACCTTGTAGCAGAGTGGTTGAAGCCTGCAGGGGAGAGAATAAACAAGATCCGCCAACTCCAAGTAACCGGCAGCGAGGGCGTCGCGATTCTATCCTATATACCCCAACTTGTATGGCGGATAAGCGCGGTAGATGTTCTTAGCCCATTTGTGAGCGAGGATGGCAGACCAAAATATAGCCGCGACCCTAGAGATGCAACTCTTATAGAGCCGTTGATCTGGTTGGAACCCCTCGAAGTTGAGTTGAAGAATTTTATCCAGAGCATAACAAATGGAGATGAGCCAGTGGCATCAGGGGTGGATGGGATCAGAGCCGTTGAGATCGTTGAGATGGCATCGCGGTCTGTTGAGGCGGGTAAGCCGCAAACTATAACCTACAGGGCTATCTAATAGTTTAACGAGAACATAGGGAAGGGAGGGTTAGGTACGACAGGTGAAGAGAAGGTCTGTGGGGTGGACGATGCGGGGAGAAGGCTGAGGGCCAAACCAAAGCCTCCCCACGGGTCCAGTTATCGGCCCACTCCTCATAGCCGGCGTCCTTGTGAAGAGCAGCGACCTTGAAAGATTGAAGGCTATAGGCGTCAGAGACTCCAAACTTCTAACACCCGCCCAAAGGCTAATCTTAGCCACCAAGATAGAGGAGATAGCTCTGAAGGTCGCATACGTGGAGATCCAACCCAAGGAGATCGACGCCTACGTTCTCAACAGTAAGAAGTTTTTCAAGCTCAACTACTTGGAAGCCAAGGCTATGGCAAAAGTGATAGAAGAGTTACGACCTGACATCGCATACGTGGACGCCTCAGACATTTCAGCGGAAAGGTTTGGCCGTCAAATCGAGAGCTTCCTTCCCCTCCCTGTGAGAGTGATCTCAGAGCATAAAGCTGACAGGAAATATGTCGTGGTTGGCGCGGCGTCCATCCTTGCCAAAACGAGGAGGGACCGTGCACTCAACGATCTCACCAGAATTTATGGTGAGATGGGGAACGGCTACCCCCATGACCCTTTAACTTTAAACTTCCTGCGGAAGTGGCTGCGCGAACACAACGATTACCCAGACTTCGTCCGGAAATCTTGGGAGACCGCTCGTAGGATAAAGGAGGAAGTTCTAAGACGACAGACTGAACTTGCCTAAAGCATTATGTCTCGACTGCGCAGTTGAGGCTACTCTCTTAGGAGGTCGTCGGGGACGCCGAATCCAATTATAACTAACGAGTCAAATCTGTTGAGTAGCTCTTGAATTTGTATCCTGTAAAGGTAGACCTCATGCCGGTTCTCAGCTGCCTCGTCCTCGAATCCCTTATCGGTTAAGCCTAAGACTTTCCTCACGAAGATCTTCTCTAAACGCCCCCCCGTAACGGTGAAAACGCCTTCACCCATCGCCATCCTACGCACCAACACAAGCGGCAACATTAGGGAGGCATGGTAGTTCTCCGGGACAATCTTAGCCGCCTCCTCAAGATCCCTCCGTTTGAATAAGAGCTTCTCCCCACCTAAGGAATCCACTTGAGGATCCTTTTCATTCAACAATTGCTTCAAAGACTTACGGCTCCGCGGTAGATGGAGGTTGAGTTTCCTCACCTCCTCCCGGAATAACCTGCGCAAAACCTGCTCAGATATGTCGCGGCTCATTCCTCTCTACTTCTCCGCCTATACTGGGCGACCACCATCAGATGCGCCTTGTCATATGGCTCTAAGCTTATCTGCCTCAACCCAAGAAAGCCTCGGTTCTCCAAGGTGGCTATTTCACGCCGGAAGATCTCAGAGGGCGCCTTGGTGGCATCGATGCTGCTCGCTTTGATGGCTAACATGATCCAACCTCCATCCTTAAGGAAAATGTCGGAGTTATCCGCCAGAATTTTAGCCTGCTCAGGCTGTGCTATGTCGCAATATATCAAATCTACGCGCTCAACAGTCATCCTGTAATCCTCTGGCTTCCTAGCGTCAGCAAGTATAGGTATAATGTTAGGGCGATAAGCGGCAACATGACCCATAAGCTCCCTCATAACCCTCTGAGAGAACTCCACACAGTAGATCCTCCCCTCAAGACCTATAATGTCCGATATATGACTCGCAGTCGTTCCACTCGCAGCCCCTAAGTATAAAACCTTCTCTCCCCGCCATAGAGGGACAGAGTCGAGGCCGCGGTGAATAGCCGCAGCAAGTTTACTTCGGTAAGGATCCCATAGCCTATATTCGCGGCCCTTAAATTGTAAAATTTTCTCGCCGTAGACGCTCCTCCCAAGGGCTAGATTGATTGTGGCAAGCTTTTTAGTGCCGTCCGGTTGCGTCACCCAGAAGACACCTTCAATTCGTTCATGAGACACCACTCGATGGCGGCTCAACTTTTACCTCCTTTCCCTCTTCCACTACCCTTAAACCTCTGAGGACGTTTCGGCGGCGTCTTATATTTCTCGCCAATCTCGCTGATTCGTTTCTCGAGGTCAGCCTTCAGCTTCTCCCCTATATAAGAACCGGTGAAGGCGTCGATCCTCGCCGCTATGGCCGCCTTGGCGGCGAGAACCCGTGAGATCTTCCCACGCTGCCATCTAGGCGCCTTATGAATTAGGTGGTGTTGGAATATTATGCCATGTTTTGGGGGGCGAGTTCCAGTTTTTAGAGATCGGAAGAGAGCTTTTTCAGCTCCCAAAACCTGCACGGTGCTAGCTGGAAACCTGGACAGCCTCTCAAGCCCTCCAGCCAAGGCTATCAGTCGCGCTCCCAGCGTAGCCCCTGTCACAGCCTTCAAGTTCGGAGAGACCTCCTCCATCAGGGTTTCCATCCTATCAACGAAGTGGCACCTCAGCCTCGACGCTTCCATGTAAAGATGTGAGAGCGACTGTAGAGCTGCCATATCCCCTTCGTTCAGCATCCCTCCCAGCGAGGAGCCAGCCACCTCGACAAGCCGCCTTGCCTTCTCACCAGCTATTCCAAGTCTCTCCAAAGCTTCCAAGTTGAAATTCTCTCTCAACCCTAGCTCAGTCACCAGCTTGGCATAAGTGTCATGTGAATCGATTAGCCGAGACATCTCAGGAAAATGGAGTCCATACCACTCCCTCATCCGCCCAGCTAGGAGGTTCATAATCTTGTCCAGCTCATCGATAGAGTTTATCATCTGAATAACTATCTGATCCCTCTTCGAGGCAGCTGCTTTAACCCTCAGCTTGGTCAGGATGGTGGAGACCTCTCGCATAACGCTGAAGACGTCTCCTGGCTTCTCGACAAAGCCTATAGCAGCTGCGATATCGCCCAGATTAGATCGGACATACTCGCCAGCCTCGCTTGGCTTGGACACTTTCACCTTGACTTTCAAAGTCTTCCTAGCATTGGCAGCCACGGCTTCGCTCTCAAAAATGAAGCGTTTGCAATGTTTCCTAAGCCGCTGGATAAGCTGTTCAGCCTCCTCAACTAGACTGCCAGCCTCAATTCGGGCTATCTTCTCAGCTATCTTAACCGGATCTTTTGGGAATACAGCCTTATCGATTACTCTGTTCCCCTTGTCTACGGCCAGAATTCCGGCTATAGAGTCTACTATTGACAGCTCCTCCATCCGCATCCCTCTAAGTGTGAGTCCACATGGTAGAGATCGCCTAGTCGGGTATTAAGTAGTTTCCTAATGTCGTTACTAAATCGCAACATCTTTCCAGTTTGGAAATACGAGCTTTAAAGGCTCCTCTTCACCTTTCTTCTGAGGTGTAGCCCATAAGCTACCCCTAGGATCAATCCTCCCAGATGTGCGCCGTGGGCAATCTGTGACTGTGCGAACATGCCAGTGATGTCTATTATTGCATAGCCCAACGCCACAACTATTATGGGAAGGGGAATAATGCCTACCAACACCAACATTCGCGGTCGCAATGTGGCCAGAGTACCCATAATCCCGTAAATGGCACCAGATGCCCCTACAGCTGGGGTGAAAGGGTTTAACGCGGTTACCATGTACAGTAGGTTGCCAACAACCCCTGCTGAGAGATATAAGAGTAAGAACCTTTTCGCTCCGAGCATGCCCTCCAGCACCGCCCCTAGGAAGGCCAGCGCGATTAAGTTGATTATGAGATGAGTTAGCCCTCCGTGAAGGAAGATTGAGGTGACAAACATCCAAGGCATCTCCAACGCCAACGCTGGTATGAACATGAATATCAGAGGGGTGCCTAGGATGTTCTGGAGGATAAAAGCGGCGAAGTTCACACCGATAAAGATAAACGACCAACCCACCAATGGTAGCTCAAAATAATGCTATACGGCCTAAGATATATGGCTAAGTGGGATTCCAAGAGAACTCTAAAGAGAACTACTAAACCCTTTAACTGGTTATGAATAATGGTAATGTAGCTGTCCCGCTCCAATTATGATAAATCCTCCTTCGGGTGCGCAGGGATGAATCTGTCTGTTGAGTTAGCTGGGGTGAGGATGGGTAACCCCCTCATGAACGCCTCAGGCATCTTAGGCTTGACATCTAATTCGCTGCTGAGGTTAGCTCAGGCTGGAGTGGGGGCTGTAGTGACCAAGTCGATAGGCCGAGAGCCTCGCCCAGGCTTTAAGGCCCCCAACATAGTGGAGCTTGAGGTTGGCTTGATCAATTCTATGGGGTTGCCTAACCCAGGTGTCGATGAATATGTCAAGGAACTGGATCGAGCTTTGGAGGCGTTGAAAGTGCCTCTTATAGCAAGCGTTTATGGTTGCTCACCCGAGGACTACCGATATGTGTCTACGATGATGTGCGCGAGAGGAGCGTCTGCTGTCGAGTTGAATGTATCCTGCCCTCACGTAAAGGAGGTGGGAGCTGAGGTTGGGCAGAACGTTGAGCTTCTATCTGAGGTCATCAAGGCAGTCAAGGCGGCTGTAAATGTGCCAGTATTTGTGAAACTAAGTCCAAACGTATCCAGAATAACCACCTTCGCAAAGGCCGCAGAAGAAGCAGGAGCTGACGGATTGGTAGCGATTAACACTGTCAAGGCTATGGCTATAGACGTGGAGGCAGGTAGGCCAATACTGGGGGGGAAGTTTGGTGGTTTATCAGGCCCAGCCATTAAGCCGATAGCCCTCAGATGCGTTTACGAGATCTTTGAGACTGTGAAGATTCCGATAATAGGGTGCGGCGGGGTAACCACGTGGGAAGATGCTGTGGAGTTCATGATGGCTGGGGCATCCGCCCTCCAGATCGGAACCGCCATTGTGCACAAAGACTTGAGGGTATTTAGAGAGATACTCGCCGGCCTCAGCAGATACCTAAACAGGAAAGGGTTACGTAGCCCATCCGATATAATCGGGGTTGCGCACAGGTGAACAATGGAAGCCAACTACCTTCAACACCGAACAGGCCTAGAATGGTTAGACTTCGGGCTGTTAGAAGTGAGAGTGAGTACGTCAAAGTTTTCACCTTCAAGGATCAACTCTGCGCTGAGGCGAAGCCTGGGCAGTTCATCATGGTTTGGGTCCCCGGTGCTGAAGAGGTTCCGATGAGTCTCACCTTAATGGATTGGAGGAGGGGGGTGGCATCTTTCGCTGTTAAGAAGGTTGGTGAGACTACGGAGGCACTACATCAGTTGAGGGGGGAAGCGGTGATAGGAGTAAGAGGTCCCTACGGGAATGGCTTCGGCATGCAGCGGGGTGCATCTCTGATCGTCGGCGGAGGGACTGGTCTATCGCCACTTCTACCCCTAGCAGAGAATCTCGCAAACGCAGGCGCCAAGGTAACCATCCTAGCTGGAGCGAAAACTAAGACTGAACTCCTCTTCTTGAGGAATTTCAAGAGAGTCGGTGAAGTTATAGCGACCACCGAGGATGGGACATACGGGTTGAAGGGCGTCGTGACCCAAACCTTAGCAAAGGTGCTGGAAGAGCGCCGCCGCATCAAACAAGTATATGCCTGCGGCTCTGAACTCATGCTGAAAGAGGTTGTAGATCTCGCAGTCAGATATAGTATCCCAGTTCAGGTGAGTCTCGAGCGTTATATGAAATGTGGGGTTGGCATATGTGGTAGTTGCATGTTGGGCAAGTATAGGGTTTGTCGGGATGGCCCCGTATTTTCAGGTGTGCTCCTCAGTAAAATCGAGGAGTTCGGCTTCTGGAAGAGAGATGCTACAGGTAAATCAGTACCGGTCTAGAAGCTTCTCGCCCTAAAATTTAAGTAGTGGGCTTTGAGTATTAGCTTAGGCGACATACATGCCTACGCACGGTTCACTCACAAAGGCTGGAAAGGTACGCTCCCAGACTCCCAAGCTGCAGTCCGCTGAGAGAGCTTCGCCCATCCCACGTTTCAGGGTGAGGAGGAACTATGAGAAACGGGTTACCTTGAAGAGGGCGGCTGGCCAAAATGTAAGGGAGCATGGGAGGTTCGGGGGGCAGCTTAGACGCCGATGATTTGAGGTCTCATTTTGGAGCTAACACTCCCAATCCTCCAGCCCGAGTTCAGCTAATGAGTATTTAAGGTAGATGATGGCTTACTCATTTATAGTGACTGGCATTCTTCGAAGAAACGTTTCAGCAACCGGCATCTCCTGTTCTCATCCTTAAACCTGAAGATCCTTATTTTTTTCCCGAAGACTTTCTCCTCAACCAAACCTGCCATCTTCAAAAGTGTGAGATGTCTCTCAGCTGAAGTGTATGCGATATTGGTTTTTCTCGTAATCTCCGTGATGTTAAGCTCTCCAACCTCTGCGAGAAGTTTTAGGATCTTGAACCTTCCCTTGGAGGTAATGACATCCTCAAGGTTTAGCTCTCCACTACCCATGCCTCTTAACCTCCAACAATTTGTAGAGTGTCTCCTCAAGCTTCTCAGAGGGAGCATAGAGGCCAATCAAGGTAGTCTTGCCTCTCTGACCTTTCCCAGAGATCTTCGCCGAGAGTAGACCCGCCACTTGAAGGCTCTTCATATACTTCCAAACTTGTGTATGTGCCCGCGGCTTCTCTCTGTACTCTTCACATACCAACCTGTAGCTTTCCTTAACGTAGCCGAAGCTTAGATAAGCTGTTCCCTCGCTCCTTAACCCCCTCGCTACGGCGAGGAGTAGTAGTTTCTCATGTAGTCTAAGGAGTTTCAAGTCCTCAACCCTCAGTGTCGGGTGAGTTCGTGTCTGGGCGTATCTCACATGCTCAGGCAGTAGTTTAGAGGTGTTTGATGCATCGGCGAGTTTCCCGCTCAGCCATAGGAGTTCAATTGCAAACCGTGCATCGCCATGCTTGCCAGCCAGATCGGCGATTAACTCTAAGGACTCCGGGAGTACGGTGTCTTCTAGGAATGCCTCCTTGACTCTGTCCTCCAGAATATCCCTCAGCTGGTCTACGGTGTACTTGTCAAGTAAGACTACGTTTCCTCCTAGGGTGCTCTGGGTGCTCTTGTCAAGCAGCCTGTAAACTTCTTCGCACTCTGGGTCCCTAAATATACATAATAGAGAGACTCTCTGTTGTGCACTTGGCGGTCTGCTCTCTTGGACCCGGGTGAGACAGAAGAGCGGGTCGGCGCCTTCCTTTCTTATCAAGTCCTCCAATTCGTCGAGGGCGATTAGGATGTAAGCCCTATTGCGGTCTAAGACCTCTAGCAGGATGTTTAAGAGTTCCTGTGAGGAGTAGCCTCTTTGGGGAAAGCCGTGCTCAAAGGTGTTGGTGATTATGCCCTTCAAGATGTTAAAGAAACTTCCCTCCTCTCTGCAGTTTACATGAATAAAACGAAGGTTGAGGCCCCTTTTTCTCACATATTTTTCGAAATCCTCTCCAAACCGTTTCGAGAGGGCAGTCTTCCCAGTTCCGATGCTGCCGCGAATGATAACCTTAGGAGCAATTTTGCCGGGTGTCTTAACGAGCGAACTGAAAAGACGCACCAATGTCCTTAACTCTTCTTCCCTGTGGGGGAGGCGGGTTGGCACATAGTCGAGGGAGAGTTTTGCCTCATCTTTTATGATGGAAGCCTTTGAGAGTTCCTCCTCCACTATAGAGCCCACCATGTCTGCTCGCCTCAAAATACTTTCACTGTGCTACTTAGTTTATGTCTTCTTTTGAAGATAAAAACTATAGAGGCGGGTAAAACTATTAAGGACGCGATAGCTCAATTAGCAACTAGGAAAAAAGCTGGACTAAACCTTTGTAACGACTCTGAACTTTTTATTGCACTCGCTACAGTTATATAATGCAACATGTAAAGGTAGGCCTTTACCACTCTTAGTTGACATATTCCACTCCTTGAGCATGGACGTATTTGTGCTCTTGCAGTTTGGGCATACAGAGATCGAGGGTGTGCCAACTGGTTTGCTCGCCAAACGTTGCTGAGGGATATATACTGGGGCCTCAGCTGCGAGTATGCCGTGCTCTAAGAGTAGAGAGTGTGCTAGAATCTTGTCGCTGTAAGAAGCCTGCTCGTACAGTGACTTCATCTCCAAGTACAAGTCCAGATCCTTCTTGCTAGCCTTACCTGCGACCAAGAGTATTCTTATCGTCCATGGATCTTCAGCCTCTACATGCGACACGTGTATGCTTCTTGCTGCGCCAGTTGAGAGGTACCCGGCTAGTGTAGCTTTGAGTTCTGCATCCAACTCGGGATCCCATATCCCTTCAGGAGCAACCACGGTCACCCACATGTAGTCGCTCTTGTAGCTGCTCTCGACGCCTATGCTACTTGGAACCTGGAGAACTCTTATAGCGCCGATGAGGCACTCTCTAAACCGTTTAAGGTCGATTATCTCTTTGAGTATGTTCTCCCTCGTCAGGGCATACTCTTCTTCCTGTAGAATCTTGCTCATTATCCGTAACTTCTCTCCCTCTGTTATGTCCATTACTCTATCATAGTATCCTCGATCCCTGCTAACCTCTGACAGTTTCTCGTAGTATTGGTTGTCGATGTCGACTATGTTCATCAACAGTCTACGGTAATCCGAGTCGATGTCAACCCTTCTCTCAATTATTGTGTACTCTTTCACCCTCCCCTCAACACTCGAGATATAGGTCGCTACTTCTTGGAGGCTTGTCTTCTTATCTTCGACTTCCTTCTGCAGAGAGGCGGCCTTCTCTTTCAGCTTCTTCCCTTTGCTAGGGCGAAATACTCTGACGCTGAACCTCTCAGCCTCCTTTAAAGAGGTTTCAATCTCCTCCTCAGAGTTTTTAATCTCCGCTGCTAGTTGATCCCTCAGCGTTGCCGTCTGTGAGAGGTCTTCTCTCAGCGTCTTCGTCAAACTGGAAACTTCCTTACTGTAGGATTCTATAGTTGAAATTTCAGCCTTGCCCGACCTGAAGAGTCCGGTCAGCGTGTTGAATATGAGTTTAAGTTCTACATTGGCGATTTTCTCGGCGATGTTCCCAAGCTGATCCTTCCACTCGGCGGCTTCACCTGTCCTAAGCTCTGTCACCAACTTGTCGGCGAGAACCTTTGTCTCTACATATCTCTTAAGCACTGAGATGTATTTTTCTATGAACTTCACAAACTCTAGGAAATCGTTTAACTGTGTCCTTTCTCTGAAGGTTAAACGTTGAGTAGCCGTAACGTTACTATTTAATTCGTTTATGAGGTTTGAAATATCTTCATGGAAAGTTAGGTATGTTGAAGCTACATGCCGCGTGTGATCTATTATCTGGCTGATGTGCGTCCTCAACCTAGCCTCAGGCGTCGCCTCAGGTGCCTCTAAACCTATAGCGAGTACTGGTGTTACAATCTCGTCCACTGAGTCTCGAATAGCTTCCTCCAGCCCCCGTATTTGAATTCTATAATTGGATTCAACGGATTTGTCGCTGTAGATGAAACCTCTTATACTCTCATCCTTCTTAGCTGGATCGTATGCCCCCCTCGAACGCTGTAGCCGCCAGAAGATCTCAGCTAACTCCGCGTAACATAGGTTTATGAGTTGCTCAAGCCCGCCGAATCCCTTCTCCTCAGAGCCAGCTAATATCTCCATGCGCTCCCTTCTCAAGACCTTGAGCTTGGACAGTTTCTCTAGGTAGAGTTTAGCTAGGGCTATATGCTCGAGGATTGGATAGGTTACACGTAGCGTGGTCATGATGTGAATGGCATTCTCGCCATAATCTAGGTTCGCCCCAATTCCATCTAACATGTCAGCCATGTCAAACTTCATCGTGTTCAGCACAATGTCTACTACTGCCTCGTCGAAAAACCTTTGAGCCTCAAGGAGGTTGCCAGTCTTCTTGTAGGGCGGAGCTAGAGGCATCATTAGAAAGGCTGTGAAAGGATTTCCATAAGTCTCCCCGTAGGTCTCCCTGATTATCTTATTCTTGCCTCCCTCTATAAGTAGTTCTAACTCGTTTATGGCAGCATATGCAGAGGCGCCCTTCGCTCTGTGGTCATCGCCCTGACAGGGCAGTATTCCCACCCCTATTATGGGAAAGCCTGTCCCTATCTTCTTTCGGAGGTGGCGGACAAAGTCCATTACCATTCCGCTACCACTGCCACCCCCCACTCCAAAGAACACAAAGATGAGAGGCTGAAGAATAGAAGACGATACATTCTCTTTGAAGTTCTCAATGTAGCTGTCCAATAGCCGAAGATAGTGGTAGTTGAGACCGTAGATGGCTTTAGCGAGGGCTCTCCTCCTAGCTACACCCCCAGACAGAGGAGGGATCTCTACTGCTGAGGAGAGCCATGGCTTGTAGTTCTCCGGCGGATTTCCACCCTCGAGTTTAATGTACTCTGGAAGCTTCTGTATATACTCGAACATAGCTTGTGGCGTAGGAAATTTAACTGACCGCGCATTAAGGTAGGCCTTATCAGCCGGGATGTGGCGCACCCGTAATTCTTCTTTAAACTCCTCATAAGCTTGAATAAGCCGCAGGATATCATGATCAGCGACATCCAGCGCTAAGCACGTAAGTTTGACGCCTCTGAGCTGTAAAAATTGGAAGATCTTAGAACTTTTAAAGAACGCTTCTAAGATGTTGCTACCTGCCCCACCCAAGCCTACAAGGTGGAGTGAATAATTCTTCGCAGTTGAGGCCATGAGAGAGGACCTGCACATCTTTTAACCGTCGGAAGGATAAATAAGTATCGATCCTAGTGGCCGCGTGGTCATCCTGAGTTTAGGGCGCTGCGTCGAGGCTAATAGTTATGGAGGGCTCGGAACTCAAGATCTACATCATTACCAGTTCAGCCGGGCCAGACTCGTCACAGCCCGAACTAAAAATTTGAGCTCCATCAATAAAAAGGTTTGTTGTATAGCTGTCCCCAGTATGCTGTAGTCTGTGTCTCGTAATCATTTATCTATAGGCAAAATGATCTTTACCCAACAGAAAAACAGAAACAGCCGAAAAGCTTGTGTGAGACGTGGTCTCTCAAAGAACTAAGCTGATGTTTAGGTGTCTCGCTGTATCGTTCACTTTAGAGCGGCTCGGCGGTATGCCGGGTATTACATTTAAAGCTTGCACGAGTGGCTTTCACTGGTTGGAGTGTGGCAGAGGCTGAGGGTCATAGAGGCTGAGGGTCTGACTAAGATCTATAATAAGACCCACTTTGCAGTGAATCACATATCTTTCAGCGTCGAGGATGGGGAGGTCTTCGGGTTTCTAGGGCCTAACGGTGCAGGTAAGACTACTACCATTAAGATGCTAACCACCCTTACCAAGCCAACTGAGGGCAGAGCATCTGTTTGCGGGGTTGACGTTAGATCGCACCCTGAAAAAGTTAGGTCTCTAATAGGTTTAGTTCCTCAGGAACTTACAGTCGACGACGACCTGACTGGCGTCGACAACCTAATGCTTCAAGCGAAACTGTATAGGCTTTCTGGAAGAGAGGCTGAGGCGCGGATAAATGAGCTTCTAGACTTGGTCGGCTTGAGGGACTTTGCTAGAAGGGTTGTCAAGACGTATTCCGGTGGTATGCGGAAACGCCTTGAGCTCATAGGTGGCCTAATACATCGCCCTAGGCTTCTCTTTCTTGACGAGCCAACTTTGGGGCTTGACGTCCAAACCCGTGCAATAATCTGGGATTACATCCACAAGCTCAACCGTGAGGAGGGGATCACTATCTTCTTAACTACTCACTATATGGATGAGGCAGATCAACTCTGCGACAGGATAGCAATAATAGACCATGGGCAGATTGTAAAAGCGGGGACCCCCAGCGAACTGAAGGACAGCCTCGGCGGGGATGTTATCGAGGTAGGCTTAGCGGATGATCGCCCTGAGATTTCGGTATCCTTTGCTGAGATTATCAACGTTCACGAGGTAAAAAAAGTAGGTGGCGTCTATAGAGTTAAGGTTAGCAGAGGTGAGGAGGCTCTACCCCTTATACTGGGGAAGTTGCTCGGCGCAGGGGTTCAGGTGAAGCGTGTTTCGCTTGTGAAACCAAGCTTAGACCAGGTGTTCTTGGAGTATACAGGTAGATCGCTTCGGGATGAGCAGCAGGGGGCAGAGGACTTCTTTAGGACGAGGTTTGTGATGAGGAGGCTTAGGGCATCGTGATGGAGGGAACTCTCGCCCTGACTAGCAGGGAACTCAAGAAATGGTATAGGACCCCCCTCTTAATCTTCACAACCCTCTTCCAACCTATAATTTGGCTCCTGCTCTTCGGTAGAGCTATGAACCTCTCCAAGATGATAACAATTCCCCCCGACTCTCTGGCTGGTCTCCCCGCGGCTGTAGCGGCTGAACTCCAACGAACTCTGGAGGGTGCGGTTGTCTCTCTGTTTGGAACCGCGGATTACTTCACATTCATGGCTGGAGGGATGCTGGTCATAATCATCATGTTCACCTCTATGTTCAGTGGGATGAGTGTAGTCTGGGATAGGAGGCTGGGTTACCTCAACAAGTTTCTTGTAGCGCCCATACCTCGAAGCTCTATCTTTATGTCAAAGGTCTTAGCCAGCTTGACGAAGGGAGCTATTCAGTCCATTATACTACTATCGGTGGCGTTTGCAGGTGGACTTAAGGTGAGCAGTAACTTCGGCGCCCTAAACCTCTTAGGCATAATTTCGGTGCTCATTTTATTGGGTCTAGGGCTCTCAGCCCTCTTTGTGGGAATAGCTACCATGATAACGAGCCATGAGACCGTGATCGCCATATCAAACCTCCTTAACCTGCCTCTCATGTTCGCTAGTAGTGCCCTCCTCCCAGTAAGACAGATGCCAGCTTGGCTTCAGATGATAGCTGCCTTCAACCCAATCACCTACGCGGTTGATAATGTGCGTACTTTCATCCTGAGCGAATTTATGGATCCCGCGACTTTGATGAGTCTCACCGTGAACTTTGCAGTTCTAGTCGCCTATACGGTTCTTTTCATAGTGGCGGGCGCTCTGATTTCACATCGCGCGCTAAATAGGTAAGCTGGTGGCTATGACTTACAATAGGTTTGTGGCGAAACTCACGAAGGAGAACCTCTGGCTCTACATACTTACAGAACTTGTGAGACAGCCTATGTACGCTTATGAGCTGGCTAGAGCGCTTAAAGTGAAATATGAGATACAGGTAGCTACGGTCACAACGTACGTCGTACTTTACAAGATGGCAAGGGAGGGGTTGATTAGGAAGAGAGAAGGCAAACCCCTTTCAACTAAGCCGAGCAGGGTCTACTATGAGATAACTGATAGGGGCCGCTGGGTGCTGGAGGGAGGTAAGAAGTTTATGGGTGAAGTGTTGAGGAAGCTTTCTGAGGAGGCGAAGGGGTCTGGGGGGGCATAGGTTGACTTGCCCAAACTGGGCAAATAATCAATTAAATGTTGCCGTAGGTGTTAAACGTTTAGTGTGGTCTCTCGCTCGAGAGGGGTTAGTATGGATGTTTCAAAGGCAATCCGATTAAGGCGGAGTATAAGAAAGTATAAACCTCAACCTGTGGAGGGGGAGAAGCTCATGCGGATTTTGGAGGCTGGGAGGCTGGCTCCTTCAGCCCGCAACAGGCAACCCTGGCATCTTGTTGTGGTGACCGATCCGGCGACGAGGGGGAGGCTGTATCACAGTTATGCTAAGGATTGGTTCGTCAGCGCCCCAGTCATCCTAGTGGTGTGCGCCGACCCGGAGGTGGCATGGGTTCGTGCGGATGGGGAGGAGTACTGGAAGGTGGATGCGGCGATAGCTCTGCAAAATATGATTCTCGCAGCCACTGAAGAGGGGTTGGGGACCTGCTGGGTCGCTGACTTTAAGGAATCCCTCGTAAAGGAAATATTAGGCATACCGTCTAACATACGAGTGGTGGCCATGACTCCGCTGGGCTACCCCGACGAGGAGAAGGGTGAAGTCACTGATAGAAAGCCCCTCACAATGATCCTCCACCGCGAACACTGGTGAGGGGAACATTTGCTTCCAATCCCTTCTTTACCACGGGAGTATTCATGGCGAAAGGCTAATAGGTAGGGTTCTCAAAATATTTTGATTCTCTTGGTTGAGGTGGTGTCTCGATGAAAATCTTACACGAGTTCGTTCCCACACGTAAATTCCTGAAACTCGCTGAAGATACTAAGGATTTGGTTGATGGGTGGAATGTTACTGACGGTGCCGCTGGAATTCCAGCGCCTAGTGGCACAGCCGTAAGTTGTTTACTCAAGGTCAAATATCCTGATAAGATGATAATACCAATATTCATACTGCACTATAAAGGTCCAGTTGAAGTTGGAAGTTTGGCTTTAGCGGCTGATGCGGTAGGTCTTGACGGGCTTGCAATTACCATGGGCGATGTTCCCAAGTATGGGGAGCCCATAAAGATGTTTAAGTCTTCTGAGGAGGCTCGAGATTTCCTACGTTCACAAATACGTTTAAAAAATTTGAAACTAGGATGTTTACTTACAGCACGACGGTCTTTAGATGATACACTTTGCCGGGTTAGGGATGCGTGGGACTTTATCTTCTTTATGAGGCTCGATGATAAATCTCTCCCGCTCTTGGGGGAGGTGGCTAGAGAGTGTAGGCGTTTAAACAAGCCAGTTTATTCTTATTTTGTAGTTGGGACGCCTAGAAATTCGGAGACCGTGAAGATGATCGGGTGGCCGATCACTGCAACTATGGATCATGTGGAAGAGTATGCTGGTAAGCTGGAAGGTCTCGTGGATGGTGTGATTGCGACATGCGCCGGAGATATTGAGGGCGATAAAGAGCTTTTGGGGAGACTTCAAAAGTTTAGAGGGTGAGTATCTTTTTATTCGATCAGACACGCGTATCAGAACTTAAGAGTGCTACCCTTCTTAGGTTCAATGTCCAGCTAACTTTTTCTTGGCGGCATTCACGTAATCGGTAAATGTGTAGTTTTCCTTCTCCTCAAAGTTTATTCCCGCCTTCGAGTAAAGCTTCTTTAAGATTGCCTTTTCAAGGAACTTTGCCCCATAGCCGAATAGGTGCTCTAAACCTTCAGCAAAGGCTTCGGGATCTGGGGTGCCTCCATTCTTGAATGCGAAATTCTTCTGCAGATGGTAGTATACTGCCTTGGCTGCGGATTCTCCAAGAGTGCTTACCAAGCCTTCGTCGATCGCCTCACGCAGAAGCCCATTGAACCTTTTCTGTCTTAGTCCTTCCATGCTCCAGCGGCCTCCGTCCAGTGAGGAAAAATTTGAAAGCAGTCTTCCCATACTTTCACCATATACTTCTACCTGGCGAGTTGGCTATACCACCGGTATAAGTTTCACCTCAGATACGCCCTGACATGTTGACACATTGAAACTGTATAAAGGCGTCTTTGGTTTCACACCGCGTAGAAATATAGCTCCGTCGATCTCGTCGACTTTGAAGTAGATGTCAGCTAGGGCTCTGAGTTGATCCGCAAGGGTGATAGTCGGTCTTATGATGTTAAGCCTCACATCGTTAAAGTTTCTGGTAAGTGTAACATCTCGGCCGAGGATCTTCAATGCCTCATCTCGGCCATACATGTACTCAAGAGAGTCGAATCCAACAACGGAAAACACAGGCTTGCCTGTCTTTTCTCTAAGCTTGGAGGTTGCACCCCAGAACAGTTCAAAGTCTTCACGGATGGATTTACCCTCCAAATTCACAATATAGGGAGCCTTAGCCTCCTCGCCGAAATCAACTATTCTAACGTAGTGCTCGAAAGCTTCATCCCCTAGCATGGGTGCCATACGGGCTTTAACTCTGTGTGCACTTACTCCTCTCGGCGGAAGGATGACTACACCATAGTCTTGGCTGACGCAGTTATAGATCATCGACCGTACGAGGCGGGTTATGGAGAAGGGTACATCTCTACCAACCTCAAATAGATTATAGGTTCCAATCCTAGCTCCTCCCCCAATAATCTCGTCCAAGTCTCGAACGCCCGATGAGATGTGAGTTTCAGTGTTGGGAATGGGTCTATACCTCTTGGGCTCTTCTATATCGCCTTCCGAGGTCAGAGGGGTTAACATTTTGAATCCGCCTTTGAGGGTGAAGGCGATTTTAGACTGTCTGATCTCAGCTCCGCGAAGCTTCAGTAACTCTAACTCTCTAAGCAGCTGTCCCTCAAACTCTCGCCTCGAAAGTTTGATTATGCAGTCTGCGACAAACTCCTCCATACCTAGCCCTAACTGGTTTGTGCCCTTGGGTATTTCGACGATTAGAACCGTGGTACACTTTGCTTGCTTGATTATTTTGTCTAGAACCGTATGGAGCACTATGCGGACGTCTATACGCTCCTTAAAGGCTTGAGCCAATGCAGAGAACGAGTCTACCGCGAGTCTCTTCGCTCCTAAGCTGCGAACTTCATCTAGAACCATCTCCAGCATGGAGGAGACCCCCTCCTCACGCATTGATGGCGTTTCTAAAAACTTGAATTTACCCTCCTTTTCCAGCCTCTCAAAATCCCAGCCGAAGCTACGCATGTTACTATAAAATACCTCGCGCGTCTCAGCGAAGCTGAGATATACGCCGTTCTCACCGTTCTCTGCGCCGCGATATATAAATTCGGCTGAAAAAATTGTTTTACCGGTTCCAGCTTCGCCCGACAGCATAATTAGGCTGCCCTCTGTAAAGCCGCCAGTATAAGAGTCTAAACCCTTAATACCAGTCTTGGTACGTTTTAAACTCATAAGCTACCTCTTTAGAAAAATCTTTTTAAACTCATAAAAGAGCTAAGCTAATAGCCTATTTAAGGCTAACTGCGGCGGCTTTGCACATAATAGACGTGAACCATGCATAGCGAATAGTAAAACTCTCCTCCCAGTTAGAGAAACCTAAAGATTTGCTCGTGTCAATCTGAATGGTGCCCAGGGCAGGACTTGAACCTGCGACAACCCGGTCTTCAGCCGGGCGCTCTCCCAAGCTGAGCTACCTGGGCTACCAGGATGTAAAGGCGTAATTGAACTTAAGATTTTCTTATAACACACCTAACGCATCCTATTTATGAGAACTGATGGACCCGCAGGTAGCTTACCTACGCTTGGAGGTGTAAGCAGGTTGGAGTTCGAAGGCGAACTAGAGGAGTTGAGGAGAGCGGTGCTGGAGCATGAGGTCGAAATTGTCGAGGCAGCTGTGAAAGCCGCACTCGATAAAGGAGCTGCACCCATCAAGGTTCTTGAGGTGATGACTGAGGCTATGCGGGCTGTAGGAGAGCGATTTGAGGCAGGAGACTACTTCCTAGCAGACCTCATAATGGCGGCTGAGACCTTCAACAAAGGCTTGAGACTTATAGAACCCCTCCTTCAATCAGATTCGAAGGTGAGATCCCTAGCCTCCATTGTGATCGGCACCGTAGAAGGAGACGTCCACGACATAGGAAAAAACATAGTAGCAACGATGCTCAAGTCAGCAGGCTTCACCGTCCACGACATAGGGGTCGACGTCCCACCCAAGAAGTTCGTTGAGAAAGTGAAAGAGACGAAAGCCGAAATTTTGGGGCTATCAGCCCTCTTGACTTCCTCCCTAAAGAGCATACGCGAAACCATCAAGGAGGTTGAGTCTGCCGGCTTGAAGGACGATGTGAAGGTCATCGTGGGCGGGTCTGCCGTCACTAGAGAGTACGCAGAGGAAGTTGGCGCCAATGGCTACAGTGAGGACGCAGTAGGCGCCATACCTCTATGCAAGAAGCTCCTAGGAAAGGAAAACCAGTAACAACTCCAAGGCTCCAAAAGAAGCGGCGACCTGTCCATGAAGCCCTATAACTAAAAGGCCGTCTCGCCTCTTATGAACTTCCTTGTCGCTTCTTCCCTCGGTCTCTCTATTACCTCATCGACCGTGCCCTCCTCGATGATCTTGCCACCCGCCAGGTAGGCGATCCTGTCGGAGAGCCGCTTAGCTTGGAAGAGATTATGAGTTGCCAGAACTGTTGCACAGGTTTTTTTATTTGTTTTGATCACCTCCTCGATCACGGCGGCGTTTTTGGCATCCAAGTTTGCCGTAGGCTCGTCCAACGCTAGGATCTCCGGCTCTAGTACAAGAGCCCTAGCTAAGGCGACCCTCTGCTGTTCCCCACTCGAAAGCTTCTTCGCTGGCCTATCACCATAGCCTTCTAACCCCATCAACCTCATGGCATCTCTCACCTTCCTATCCACCTCACCTCTAGGGAGGCCCCTAAGCCTCAACCCGTATGCGATATTCCTATAGACTGTTGTGCTGAACATGACCGCCTGTTGGAATACCATTGTAGCCTGCCCTCTCAGGCGGCCTATATTGCCTTCGTCCAGCCTTACGCCCTTATAGTAGACCTCCCCTCGGGTTGGAATTTCGAGGGCGGCCAAGATCCTTAGTAGAGTAGTTTTTCCAGCCCCATTAGCCCCCATCAACGTCATGATCTCTCCCCTCCGCACCTCGAGAGTTACACCATCCAACGCTGGGTTTGCACCATAAAGTTTAACGACGTTTTTGAGGAAGGCTTGAATCACCAGTCAAGACCTCCGAATTAGGTTGACTGTAATGCTTAAGGCGAATACTATGAGCAAGAGTATCAGAGTTAGGGCTATGCTGAGTGCAATCTCCCCGCGGGTTGTCTCCAAAGCAATTGTAGTCGTCAAGACCCTCGTAAGACCTCGAATATTTCCACCCACCATGAGGGCTATGCCAAGTTCAGCTATCGCCCTATTGAAGCACGCAATCACCGCCAACGTGACCTCACTCACTGCTTCCCTCAAGACAGCCAGAGAAGCTTTACCCTCCGAGGCGCCGAGGGTCCTGGCAAGATCCCTTACCTCTCGGCCAACCATACCCAATGCGCTAATAGTGAAACTTACCATGATGGGAGTCACCAGTAAAGCTTGACCTATAATTATGCAAGTGGGAGTATAGAGCAGCTCCAGAGACCCTAGGGGCCCTGACCGAGAGAAGGCTAGATAAAGGACAAGCCCTAACGCCACAGTCGGTAAACCCAGCAAGGCGTTAAACAGGCTGGTTAAGGCACGTTTACCCCAGAAATCTCTCATCGCGGTGGCTGCTGCGATGGGGAGCCCCCACGCCGCCGCTAACAATGTTGCAGAGGTTGAGACGTAGATAGATCTCAAAGTGATCTCGATAAGTGTTGCATCTCCAGCAGCGATGAGCTCCCAAGCCTTGGAGACGCCTTCAAGTATATCTGAGTTCATCTTTAACTTAGAATGGCGCTCTTCAAGTATAGCTCAGGATAACTGCGGCAGCATTGGCACGGGCATTCCGTTCCATTGAAGCAGGCATATCGCTCAACCCACTCAGCTAACGTAGGGTCAGTTCTCTCTTTTAGTAATTTTACAGCTGGTTGAAAGAGGGGCTTTCCATATTCTTCCAGACCATAGTTGGCAATCACCTCTTGCCCATCGTCTGATGTTAGGTATCGTATGAAAGTGAGGGCGCCCTCAAAGTTAACTTCAGGGTTCACATCCGGACTAACCGCGATGGCGCTATATGCGTTGAGAAGTTCTTTATCTTGCCCAACCAAAACCACCAGCCCAATCAACCCGTCCCGCTTGTACTTTAAATATGTGCCCATGTCGGTGAGCGTGTACGCTCCCATTTCGTTAGCGATGCGGAGGGTATCCCCCATCCCTGTGCCCGACTCGTGGTACCACCTCTCATCCCTGAGAGTGGTGATATTGTAACCTGCAGCAGCCCAGAGTTCTTCCTCCTTGAGGTGTGTGCCAGATCCATCTCCCCTAGAAACCCATTGGGCAATATCAGTCCTACCAGCCTCAAAAATCTTTACTAACGCTTCGGGCGTCGAGAGCCCCGAGATAGATGCAGGGTCCTCAGGTGGCCCAACTATCGCGAAGAAGTTATAGGCAAATATCTTCCTACAAACACCGTAGCCACTTTCAATGAATTCAAGCTCCTGAGATGGAGCGTGAACAAGTATCATGTCAGAGTCCCCTCTTCTTGCATGTGTTATAGCGAGACCAGTTCCGGCAGGAATAAAGTATACATCTATCCGATATCTGTCTTCGAAATCGTCCTCGAGGGCGTCGAGGAGCCCGGTGTCATAGAGGCTTGTTGTCGTGGACACTATGAGCTTAGGTCTCTCACTCGAGCCGCTCAAACTTAGTAAGATTCCAGTTGCCGAAACAGATGCGATTACAAAAACTGTTATGGCGATATGCTTCTTTGTAACGTGGCTCACCGTTATGTTCACCTGTATATTTCGAAGGAATAATCATATCAATGATTTCCTATTAAAAACTACCCGAAAAGATGCCAAAAGAACCCGGCGGTAAATGGGCTCCAGCGTTCAAAATCTGGTTGGAGCAGGAGGGAAGACCAGCTATAGGTAAGGGTGGCGCTGAGATTCTCGAAGCCATAGCACAAACTGGCTCTATAACCAAAGCGTCTGAGAGCATAGGTATGTCCTATAAATACGTGTGGGATCGCCTCGCGGAGATAGAGAAGGCGGTGGGGCAGCCAATCATACGGACGCGAAGAGGCGGCAGTGCTGGTGGCGGTGGGGCTGAGCTTACAGAGGTGGGTATTGCTCTGCTTCACGAGTACCGCCGTGTCGAGAGGTATGTCTCAGATGCGTTGAGAGATAGAGAATACTGGGAGGCGGTAAGTTTGAAATTGAGTGCCAGAAACCAGTTAGAAGGTGTCGTGAGGAGGGTGGAGGTGGGGGCTGTAACAGCTAAGATAGAGGTGGAGATCTTAACTCCAACACTCATTACAGCCGTTATCACCAAGGAAGCCGTTGAGGAGTTGTGTCTCAAAGTGGGCGACTCTGTGAGGGCGGTTGTGAAGTCCACCGAGGTTATGATAGCTAAAGAGTAATGCGTAATTGTCTAGGCAGTTATATCCCCTACATCTTCCTTTTTTCTGGCAGGTGGCTGCTTCGCCAGCATTAGTTCAGTTAGGGCGTTGAGGTCAACCTCAGCCCTAGTTCTCCAGTCGAGGTGGAGGAGGCCCTCCTCATCCTCGAAGAGGTAGCCTCTCTTTATGAACCTGTCAAGATTAAGGTCAACCCTCCACTCCGGTATCTTATCCGTTAGGAGCTCCTTAACCTCTCTCCTCAACGCCTTCCCCTGCTTGGAGATTATATAGGCTATCGCCACCGAGAGGACAGCTATATCATCTATCCTCAGACCACTTGAAGACATATCACCAGTAGTCATGGGTTCGTCCAATGTAACAAAGAATCGTGCCCTTTCCAGCTGTTCATCGCTCGGACTAGCCGGTGTTGAAGGCTCTTCATACACAGTCTTAACACGAAGCCCTAGCCTCTCCAATTGGAGGTTGAGAAGCTCTATAATCTTCATATAGTCTCGCCCCAGGTTCTTCTTTAGCTCCCACCCCTTCATACCTGGCTTTCTGTGCCTCTGGAAGAGGAGGAGCTGAGCAGCTCTCTTCACCTTTCTAGCATAGGTAACATCTTCTTCACCCAACTTGGCGTCTTTCACCTCCCAACTTCCAACGCCTCCACACTTCATAGTTTACCGGGATAGTAACCGATACGGATGGTTGCCCAGGCTCAGGTGTCTTCTGTCTCTCATAAGGAATTATGAGTATGGAGTCCTCTAAGGGGTTAACCTCCAAGTTGGCGTAGCCGTAGGTGACGAGAAAGCTAGTCATATAGGCTCGGGCTAATGTCTCGTCATAGGTTTCAGCACAGATGAAATCCCAGTACGAAATCCTACCGTCACCCCCAGCCTTTTCCTTCAGCTCCTGCCACATAGCCATCAATATATCATTAAATTCTTTGCTTGGGAGTAGTCCTAGGCGAAGTAGTTCGTCCACCTTTAAAGGCTCAGAAGAGGCAGGTTGGGGTTCTCTAAGCTTCAGGGACTTATCCTCAAGAAGTGGGAGTAGATTCCAGTATTCCAGCGCCTCTCTCAACTTCGTGGTGGATATCTGTTCTATAGTTAGGATGGGACGCCAAGCCTCGAGGAACAATCCCGCTAACTGCTCGGTGGTTAAGACTTTGATCTTAAACTTCACCAGGTCTGAGTCCACATAGACTGGAGAAGCCCTATATTTTATCCAGTCACCCTGAAGCCTTATCACCTTTGAGAGGCCATTAACAGCCTCGCTATCCAAGCAGAACTCCTCGAAGGTTCTCCAACGTGGGAGGTATCGGCGAATTTTTTCAAGAGCCTCCTTGACCTCTACCTCGAAAGGGTTGAACCTTCGACGCTGTGCGTCTTCGCAGAGAGAGATAATTCTCCGGAGTAATTCTAATCCGTCATCCCGAGAGCTAGTCGGCGACTGTGCCACCAACTCTCACCTCGGATCTTCCTTGGATATTTTGGACGGTGATCACGTGAACATCCGGATCTGGGGTGAGTATCTGCCCAGGTGTAATTATAATGTATTGAAAATCCATCTGGCTCTTAACAGAGGAGAGTATCAGTTTTGAGATTATCTCCCGATTCCGTGGATCCATATGTGTCTCGAACTCGTCTACGGCCCTTATTGGCGAGCGGACATGTTGTTGCAAAGCTAGGAGGAATGCCATGATGGCGGTAGTTCTTTCTCCTCCACTCTGTGTGTAAGCATCCAAAATGGTGGGGGCTGCGCCCCTGAAGCCTACAACTAACTCCAAACCTGCACTCTCTATGTCGTCCAAGTTTACAAGTCTGACGCCGCCGCTGGCGCCTATTTTGGAGAGTATCTCCTGATATGCCAAGTCTACTTTTTCGATGAAGTTCTGGATGATTCGCCTCCATGTCTGCTTCCTGACTTCGACCTCCTCTAGGGCTTTTCGGCGGTTCTCCGAGACTACCTCAATCTTCCCTTTCAACTCTTCGTAGAGGCGCAGATAGTTTCTGTAAGCTTTCTCAGAATCTTCAGAGACCTCACCGATAGAGGCTAGCTTGGCTAGCGTCATTTTGATCTCGTCAGCGATCTCAGCAGGGCTTCTTTCGGTCTCTACCCTTGGGGATATTTTCTCCGCAAGTGCTGTTAGGTTCTCTAACTCCTCTGCTGTGGATTTGATCTCTTTAGTGACCTTAGCTACCTCCTCTTCAAGGAGCTCCTTTCTAAAAGTCTTCACCACCTCGTCCACTTTAGCCTCGACAAACTTCTCCTGAATTGAAATGTTCTCTTCCTCTATTAGACCTATCCTCGACTGGGCTTCAGCTATTGCGCTCTCTAGGTTGGGGATCTTCTGCTCGACTGTTTTCAGATAGTCTCTCAGAGAGTGGCTATAGCTAGAGAGAACCTCTGCACCGTCTTTAAGAGAGCGAATTGCCATTTCCACATCAACATTCTCCTCTTTAAATTTACGCTGTAGCTCTTTTGCTGTTTTTTCTAACAGGGTTCGGCATTCTTCCAGCCTTGAGATTTGATCTTTCACTATGGTTAGTGCAGTTTCGTTGCCAGTTTTCTCTTTCTCCCGCTCCAGAAGTGTGAGGAAAGCTTTTTTCTGTTCGAAACAGAGGTTGTTGAGGTAGGATCTATTTTCCTCAACTCTGGATTTCGCCTCGTTGAGCTCTAGGGTGATCTGCTTTAACCTATTCTCACTTCTCTCGGCGTTCTCTCTAAGAGCTTTGAGTGCTTTCTCAACTCTAATCACCTCAGCCCATGCTTGTTCGCTTTCGAGTTCTCTCCTCCTCTCGAGGAGTTCATTTCTGCGGAGGAATTTTTCATACTCACCCCTCCAATAGTTGAGGGTCTGTTCAGCATTGTTTATCAGGTTGGCTAGAGATTCCTCCTCGCTAAGAAGATTAGTAAGCTGGTTGTAGGCTTCAAGTATTCTCTCCCGGTAAGGTTGGAATCCGATGGCGTCCTCCACCATCTTCAATCTTTGAGGAGGGTTGAGCACGCTGAATTCTTCTACCATGTTTTGGTGCATGATGATTAACATGTTGTCAGGGTTTATTCCTAGATCTGATAGGAGCCTGACTATCTCGGCTTTGGTTACATTCCTATACTCAGCTTCATACCAGTATACGCCATCTCTCCTAAGGTATCTGGAGATCCTAACAAGGTCGGAATCGTAACTCTTGATCGGTCTGCTGCTTCCAATGGGTGTATTGTCTAGAAGGATAGTCGCCCTGGCTAGATCCTTCCCGCGCCTGATGAGGTCGCTAAGCCTCCTCGAACGCTCCGTGTACGCCTGGCCTAAGGCCACCGCCAAAGCCAGCAAAATCGAGGACTTACCTGACCCATTAGGGCCGCAGATCATGTTAAGACCTGGCTTTAAGGGTATTCTCGCATACTCATAGGACATGAAGTCCTCTAAGATTATCTCTTTAACCAGCGCTCTCCCCTTAGTACTCACGCTTGAGATCTCTCTCACCACCCGGATACCTTCAGTGCTTGACGGCTTACAGAGGTGAACAGCCAAAGACAAAAAAACATGCCGAGTTGTTTATACCTTACGCAATCGGCTAACGGATAAAACGACCTGTAAGAGTAAAGAGTCTGAAACATCTTTTTTAGGACATAGGCTAAGCCTTTAAAACACTAGGGAAAAAAATTAGAGAACACCGTGCAGAGTCATTTCACCTGGGCGCAGCCTCAAATATCAGCCCGACACCTTGGGCTATTGGGGGCGGCATGCTAAACACCTCGACCGAAGTCTCGGTGCGTACACATCCGCTCCATCAACGGGGTCTTCTACCCCAGCCCTCGTTTACGGCCTTAACCTGTCACCAGGTTAAGTGATGCCGTAAAGTGGCCGCTTATTTTCGGGAGGAGCTTCGAGCTTAGATGCCTTCAGCTCTTATCTCCGACAGCGCGGCTGCCCGGCATTTGCCCTGTCGGACAACCGGTAAACTGTAGGCTGCGACGCCCCGTTCCTCTCGTACTCAGGGCGCCTTCCCCTCAAGCGACCAGCACTCCCAGCAGGTAGAGTCCGACCTGTCTCACGACGGTCTAAACCCAGCTCACGTTCCCCTTTAATGGGCGAGCAGCCCCACCCTTGGCAACTGCTACATTGCCAGGATGGGAAGAGCCGACATCGAGGTACCAAACCGCGGGGTCGATGGGGACTCTCGCCCGCGACGAGCCTGTTATCCCCGGGGTAACTTTTCTGTCACCTCCAGCCCCCACTAATGGGGACATGAAGGATCGCTAAGCCCAGCTTTCGCTCCTGGATTCCTTGCTTTTGAGAATCCAGTCAGCCCGGCTTTTGGCTTTGCCCTCTACGCTGGATTTCTGTTCCAGCTGAGCCGAGCTTTGGGCTCCCTTGATATCTTTTCAAGGGAGTGCCGCCCCAGCCAAACTGCCCACCTGCCGTTGTCTCAGAGCCCAGGGCTCTGGTTAGGAGCATAGTCACGAAAGGGCGGTGTTCCATTGTCGCCTCCTCAACTCCCGGAGGAGTTGACTCAAAGGCTCCCGCCTACACTCTGCATCCGCGACCATACCCCAGCGACAGGCTGCAGTAAAGCTCCACGGGGTCTTCTCTCCCCGCTGGGAGATCCTGGACTGTTCGTCCAAGTTATGTGGCTTCACCGGGTTCCGGGCGGGGACAGCGGGGCCCTCGTTGATCCATTCGTGCACGTCGGAACTTACCCGACAAGGCATTTGGCTACCTTAAGAGAGTCAGAGTTACTCCCGGCGTTTAGCGGCCCTTAGCTCGGTTGAAACCAAGTTTAAGGTACCGCCACTGGCCAGGATTCAAGAGCCGTACACACCCTTTCGGGCTTGCGGCTCCCTATGTTTTTAGTAAACAGTCAGGACCCCCTTGTCACTGCGACCTGCAGTTCAGGCCTAAGCCCAAACCACAGGCATCCCTTCTCCCGAAGTTACGGGACTAGTTTGCCGAGTTCCCTCGCCACGGAGTATGCCCGACACGCCTTAGGCTTCTCACCTAGGGGCACCAGTGTCGGTTCTAGGTACGATCCACAAGGATCCCATGTCTCGGAACCCTTTTCACGGACTCCCGGGATCAGGGGAACCGCCCTAAAACGGGCGGCTATTCCTAACTCGGACCGCTTCTAGTCATTACGACATTCCGCGGCCCTCGTGTAGTTAAACAGAGCGACGACTCCGCTCCCCCTACCTGGAAGTGTCAGGCTCCGAGCCTGCGTTGCCGCTGGTACCTTGTGGGCACCGGAATGTTAACCGGTTTCCCTTTCGACCAGCTCGGTTAAGGCTGGCCTTAGGATCGGCTTACCCCCGGCTAACGACGTATTGCCGGGGAACCCTGGCCCTTTCGGCGGAGGGGATTCTCACCCCTCTTGGCTGTTACTACCACCGGGATCTGCACTCCCGACGGGTCCACTGAACCTCACGGCTCAGCTTCTACCCCACCGGGACGCCCCCCTACCAGATCGCGGCTCGAAGGCCGCGCCCTAAGGTATCGGCGGCCAGTTTAGCCCCGTCCATTTTCGGGGCTCTTGACCTCGGTGGGTGAGCTGTTACGCACTCTTTAAAGGATGGCTGCTTCTGAGCCTACCTCCCCACTGTCTCCGGCCAAGAACACCCTTTAGTTTGACACTTAACTGGCACTTGGGGGCCTTAACCTTAGTCTGGGTTGCTCCCCTCTCGGTCCAGGGGCTTACCCCCTGGAACCCGTTTCCCTCCATCTACGACGTTGAGAGATTCGGAGTTTGAAAGGAAAGAGGGATCTTTCGACCCCTTACTTCCCAATCAGCACTCTACCCCCTCAACAGCCTCCGGAGGGACTGGGCTGCGATCCACTTCGGGGGGAACTAGCTATCGTCCGGGCTAGATTGGTCTTTAGCCCCTAGCCCCAGGTCAAAGGAGCGAATTGCACGTCAGCACCCTTTCGGGCCTCCACCAGGCTTTCGCCCGGCTTCACCCTGCCCAGGGCTAGATCGCCCGGCTTCTAGTCTCACAGCCGTGACTCCGGACTCTTTCAAATCCCGCCCCTCACAGACTGAAGTCTGCTGCGGGCATGTCGGTTTCCCTGCGCCTCCAGTGTTAACACCTTAGGCTCGCCACAGCTGTGAACTCCCCGGCCCGTGTTTCTAGACGGAACATGCGACCTTGGTCCCCCAGCCTCGTACTCCCATGTTGCCACGGTTTCCTTTGGCTGGGATCTGCCCTTTCAGGCCGCATACGTCTGTAACTGTCTGGTTTCAAACTCTTTTAACACCCCTCTCGGGGCTCTTTTCAACTTTCCGTCACCGTACTAGTGCGCTATCGGTCTCAGGACGTATTTAGCTTTGGAAGTTAGTGACTCCCAACTTCACACGCCAAAACCGAGGCGTGCTACTCAGGTAGCCAACCCAACACTCCCCAAACTTATGCTTACGGGGCTATCACCCTCTATGGCAGGCCTTTCCAGGCCACTTCGGCTTGGCTTGGGAAGTGGCGGTTGACCCCAAAACCCCACATCCGCTGTAGATCACTCCACAGCGTTCGGTTTGAGCTTCTCCCCTTTCGCTCGCCGCTACTTAGGGAATCCCTATTGGTTTCTTTTCCTCCCCCTACTGAGATGCTTCCTTTCGGGGGGTTCCCGCTCCCTTATGGGAGCACCATGGCATCGCTGCCACGGTAGGATACCCATTCGGGAATCCTCGGCTCTAAGACTGCATACGTCTACCCGAGGCTTATCGCAGCTAGCCACGCCCTTCTTCGGCGCCTGAGCCTAGTTATCCACCAGACAGCGTCTCATGTCGGGCCTATCCTTTGAAGCCACACCCAGTTTGTGCAACTCTGCACGGCATTCACCGCGAACCCGTTAAAGGTCCACTCTGCCCTTAATCCCGAAGCTTTCGCTCCGGAATCGCATCTATTGCTCTTGTGGGTTTGCCACTACTTTCGCCCCAGCCATTGTGGTCGTTTTCTTAGGAGGTGATCCGGCCGCAGGTTCCCCTACGGCCACCTTGTTACGACTTCTCCCCCCTTGCTGAGCTCAGATTCGACACGGCCAACGAGACCGTGCCTCATCTGAACTCAACTCGGTTGGAGCGACGGGCGGTGTGTGCAAGGAGCAGGGACGTATTCACCGCGCGCTGATGACACGCGATTACTAGGGATTCCATGTTCACGAGGACGGGTTGCAGCCCTCGATCCCAACTGAGGCAGGGTTTAGGGATTACCTCCTCCTTTCGGAGTCGAAACCCATTGTCCCTGCCATTGCAGCTCGCGTGTGGCCCGGGGGATTCGGGGCATACTGACCTGCCGTGGCCCACTCCTTCCTCCGCCTTATCGGCGGCAGTCCCTCTAGAGTGCCCGGCTTTACCCGCTGGCAACTAGAGGTGTGGGTCTCGTTCGTTGCCCGACTTAACGGGATACCTCACGGCACGAACTGGCGACGGCCATGCACCTCCTCTCAGCTAGTCTGGCAAGACCTTTAACCTGGCCTTCATCCCGCTGTCACCCCCGGTAAGGTTCCCGGCGTTGACTCCAATTAAACCGCAAGCTTCACCCCTTGTGGTGCTCCCCCGCCAATTCCTTTAAGTTTCAACCTTGCGGCCGTACTCCCCAGGCGGCGGGCTTAACGGCTTCCCTGCAGCACCGGAACGGCTCTATGGCCGTCCCGACACTTAGCCCGCATCGTTTACGGCTGGGACTACCCGGGTATCTAATCCGGTTCGCTCCCCCAGCTTTCGTCCCTCACCGTCGAGCGCGTTCTGGCCAGCCGCCTTCGCCACTGGTAGTCCTTCCAGGATTATAGGATTTCACCCCTACCCCGGAAGTACTGCTGGCCTCTCCCGCCTCCTAGCTTGGCAGTATTTCCCGCAGCCCGGCGATTAGATCGTCGGATTTAACGGGAAACTTACCAAGCCGGCTACGGACGCTTTAGGCCCAATAATCGTCCTCACCACTCGGGGAGCTGGTATTACCGCGGCGGCTGACACCAGTCTTGCCCTCCCCTTATTCCCCCAGCTTTGTAGACTGGGGAAAAGTCACCTTCAGCAGGTGACACTCGGGTTGACCCCGTCACGCTTTCGCGCATTGCGGAGGTTTCGCGCCTGCTGCGCCCCGTAGGGCCTGGACCCTTGTCTCAGTGTCCATCTCCGGGCTACCGCTCTCACGGCCCGTACCGGTTATAGGTTTGGTGAGCCGTTACCTCACCAACAGCCTGATCGGACATGACCCTATCCTAAGGCGGTGAAGAGAGGCATGGTCCCTCCACCCATTGGGCGAGGCGCCCTTCCAGGCATCCTCGCCTATCGGGTATTAGCCCCAGTTTCCCGGGGTTATCCCCGTCCTTAGGGTAAGTTAGTCATGTTATACTGAGCCGTATGCCGCGCTCCTCCCATAGCCTAGGAGCGCACGACTCGCATGGCTTAGTCTCAACCCGATAGCAGTGAGGTCCGGCAGGATCAACCGGTGTTGACGATTGGAGAGCATAGCCACAAGTTGGCTGGGATTGGCGGTAGTGTAGCAAACCCACATCGGACCTAAAGCCCTAGAGGGCTTCTTCAGGTCTTCATGATGTTCCCGCGGCCGGAGGTCAAAGTGTTTCATCCTCAGACTTTCGTCTTCAACGTCCACTTGACGCCGCCGCATGAGAGGCCACGGGCAGCGTAAAGTTTGTTACGCAAACATCTATGAGTATAGGGGCTCATATAAGGATTACTTTCAAAAACTGTGAAAAAATCATCCCTTTAAAGCGTTTTTTTACATGCCCATTAATCCCTCAATTTAGAGGACGCCAGAGGCGCCAGAGACGAAAGAGTTCAAAGTTGCCTCACAAGCGGAGCGACGTTTAAGGACGGTCAGTTTACATCACTAAGGCGTACGCAATACTAGTGCTCGGATGGGTATCGGCCCCTATATAGAGAGAAATGTACATTTCCACTGTATGTAATTAGCCAATTGCCCTTTAGACATTTCAGATCAGTAAACCAGTTTATTGCGTATCTCAAATCTCATGTCTCCTAACAGCTTTAGGTTGCCGCTGATAGCCGTCATCGACTTTAGCTCATGCAAACTACTGTTAATAAGCTGGTCGATTTAATGTGCCTCACTAGAATCTGTGACGGGTTGTTGATCGCGCTGCCGCAGTGGCAGCATTGTAGCCCCTTTAAACAAGCTCGTTAAGAGCAATCTGAGCTCATCCATTTTTGTATTGCTTTTTATAATTGAAGGCGGTCTTCATAATTCAGGTGTCACTAATTGCGGGCGTCGCTTGCTGGAAAGACAGTAACTACGCCTATAGGCTGCTAGTTTGGTGCGTGGTCGCAGTGAAGAACATAGTAGGTCACCTTGCCAGTATCATTATGATTCTTGGTCTGATGTTCTTACCACCAGCACTAGTCGGCTTAATCTATTCGGAGCACTCTTTCTCTCATTTTTTAGGCTTAGCTGCGGCCCTTACCACACTCGGTTTCTTCTTGAGGAGAAAGTTGCCTTTACAAGAAGTTTCCACGCCGGAGGCTATGGCAATCGCCGCCTTAGTGTGGCTTGTGGTTGCAGGGGTTGGAGCTATTCCATACATAACAATTGGTGGGCTGTCTCCTCTTGACGCCTACTTTGAAGCAATGTCAGGATTCACAACTACCGGTATGACTTTAATTCGCGATGTTGAGGGTTTACCTCGTAGCCTCCTTTTCTGGAGGTCTTTCACACAGTGGATCGGCGGTGTTGGCGTCCTAGTTTTATTCATACTCTTCTTAACTCCGGAAGGATTAGGCGTAGGTGTTTGGAGGTTGTATGCAGCAGAGTCTAGGGAGGAGCGATTGGCTGCTTCCACGAGGGCGACGGTCACGCGGATCTGGCAGATATACCTCTTTTACACGGTGGCATGTGCCTCTTCGCTAATGCTTGTAGGCATCGAACCATTCGACGCCATCAATCACTCTCTCACAGCTTTAGCGACAGGTGGCTTCTCGACGCATAATCTGAGCATAGGAGCCCTCAACAACCCTGCTGCGGAAGCGGTATTAGTTCTATTCATGATCATCGGCGCCATAAGCTTTCTAGTCCACTTAAGAGTCTTCAGGGTAGGGCCCAAGGCGCTTATAGATAATAAAGAGGTTCTTGTTTTTCTCTCGATTTTGGCGGCCAGTTTCTCTCTGATCAGTCTTGACCTGATAGCCCACGGCTTCACCGACTTCTTCGGCGCGTTGAGGGTCGCAATATTCCAGGCAGTCTCAATCATCACGAGTACAGGCTATACAACCGCAAACATAGAGATATTTCCCCCGTTCTCTCAGGTGTTACTCCTATTTTTGATGCTTATTGGTGGTTGTGTAGGGTCTACTAGCGGGGCTATCAAGGTTATGCGGTTAATTATCCTGGCAAAGCTGGGACATCACCTCCTCCTGAAGTTAAAGTTGCCACTTGGTGTCGTAACGCCCATAAGGATAGGCAGCAGCCTGCTACATGAGGAGGACGCTCTCCGTGTAGCCGGCTTTTTTGCAATTTACACATTACTTCTTACGGTGGGCTGTTTATGCATGACAGCGTGCGATCTCGACCCCTTCAGCTCATTCTCAGCGGTTCTATCTGCACAGAGTAATATAGGCCCAAACTTCCTCCCTCTTAATGCGCTGCCTCCCATACCCAAGGCTATCCTAATTTTTGAGATGTGGGCTGGCCGGCTGGAGATAATTCCGGTACTAATACTCTTCATGCCTAGATCTTGGTTGAGAGTTTCTTAAAACTGAAAAACAGTTTGAAGAGTTTATTTACAATATCCGCTGTGGACGCTTGTAATTTTTCTTGCAAACTAGTACGCCTAAGTTCGATAAACCCTCAAATAGTGGCAGAAGCGAACTTTGACTTTCAATTTAGTGGTAACCTCAGCTTAGCATACAAAACGTTTAAATTCAATCGTGGCTGTTTCATCAGCTTTGGGGTCTGCGAGGATGGAATTTTGCCCAAAATGCGGAATGCGGTTAACTATGGCTGTCACCGATAAGGTTTCGTTGAAATGTCCAAATTGCGGATATAAAGCAACCAAAAAGAGCACTTTACCAGTTGTGGCCAAGGTTGATCGGTCTTCCGTAGAGGCGAAAGAACCCATAGTAATCGTAAGTGAGAAAGAGGCCAAGTTGAAGACTCTGCCTACGGAAAAAGCTGAGTGCCCTAAATGTGGTAACATGTTAGCTTACGTATGGCTCGTTCAAACTAGGGGCGCCGACGAATCTTCCACACAGTTCTTCAGGTGTACACGCTGTGGTGAGACGTGGCGTGAGTACTCTTGAAAAATAGTTGGTTAAGCCTGAAGTTTAGTATCTTTTCTCCTCGGAATTGCGTATCAGCGCCAAGATTCACAGATTGACCCGCCGCAATTGGTCGAGTACGAAACTCCTTATCTCGTCTGGCTTGGGTAGTTCGCCGACGATCCTCCCGCCTTTTATTAGGGGTTTCAATAATGGCTCCATCTCGGATAGGCAGCATGGGCATCTAGGCTGTTGCACGCCAGCCCAGCACACTATGTCCCTAAGGCAGTTGGGGCACCTCCAAACTTCCTTCTTGCCCCCGAGTTTACCGCGTTTCGCCGCGGGTTTGCCTTCTCTCTCAACGATGTCGAATGCAAAGTCTATTGTTGGCGCCCCACTTATGGAGGTTCCTACCCCGAAGCCGTCAGCTCCCGCATCACATAATGGCTTTATGTTCTTGTCATCGATGCCACCTGAAACTATTATCTTAACATTCTTGTAGCCTCGGATATCAAGTTCCCATCTTACCTCCCGGATTATGTCGGCAAAGTTGCCTCTCCTAGTCTTCGGGGTATCCAGCCTCACACCATAAAGTCTGCTCCCAAGAGCATCAGCCGCCATTACAGCCTCAGTCTTCTCGTCATAGTAGGTATCCACTAACGCTACACGGGGAACTTTAGGGTCTACAATCTCGTCGAAAGCCTTCCAAGCCTCAACTTGGTCACCGAAGGCTATTATGAGGGCATGAGGCATGGTCCCCGTCGGTGTCCTGCCTATGATCTTCGCCCCAGCAAGACTAGACGCCCCGTCAAAACCTCCGATGTATGCAGCCCTGTCTATCATCGGGCATAGTGCAGGGTGCATCCTCCTGATCCCAAAGGAGATTAGCAGTTTGTCGCCAACTATCTTCCTGATTCTGGCGGCCATCGTTGCGGCTCCAGAGGCTTGGCATAAGAATCCAAGCATCGGGGTCTCTAGGTGGCAGAAATCTCCGTATGCGCCTTCAACCACCAGATGAGGCACTTTCACACCGTAGTGATCCGTGGGATAGATGACGCTCCCCTCAGGAGGGGCATATACGTCTACTGGGAATCCCTCAAAAAGGTGGGCTACCTCTTCGATACCGCAGAGAATTGCCCATGGCCACCCAGCTGGCAGCTCACCTGAAGTAACTTCAGCTACAACTCTAACCCCGCTGAGCCCTTTTGCTTTGAGGATTTCTCTAGTTCTGATGAAATATACGTCAGTAGTCTCTCCCGCCTTTACTTCCTCATCCGTTGCTGTGTGGAAGAGCTTCACTTTTCCACCTTACAGAGTTACAGTTACTGGATACTGAGCGGCGAGTGGCTTATTAATTTATTAGTGATTTTACATCTCATAGGTAGATGAGGGGATGAGTAGTCATGTTTAAAATAGTCGTCTCGGATGCCAAGACTTGGAAGAATTATATGTCAGCCATCGCCACTTTGGTGGAGGAAGCAACATTCGACATAAAACCGGAGGGGATATCCCTCCGTGCTATGGATCCCTCACACGTTGCAATGGTTGACTTTGAGCTACCAGCCCAAACCTTTCAAGAGTATGTTTGCGACGAGCCTGTGAGACCGAAACTCTGCATAGATGTTGGCGACGTGTTAAAATTGATGCGGAGAGTAGAGAGTGGGGAGACATTAGAGTTAACCCATGACCCTGAGAGGGGGCATCTGTCTATGAAGCTTCGTGGGAAATATGTCCGCCGCTTCTCATTGCCTCTACTCCAACCGGCAACCTCAGATATACCGGTCCCTAAACTGTCTTTCGACGCCAAGATTAAGATGGACGCCGACTGTCTCAATGACGCCATCTCCGACATCGGTGGGGTCAGTGAGCAGGTAAGATTTGAGGCTAACCCCGACAGGTTTACAATGACTGGCCTAAGCGAGACTGGGAATATTGTTGTGGAGTTTGAGAAGTCGAATGAGGCAGTTCTCGAGTTCGGTGTGCAGACTGAGGTTAAGGCTCTATATGGTGTTTCATTCCTTCAGGACATTATTAGGGCTGGGACTTCCACGTCCAAGATAGTCACAGTAGAGTTCTCAACCGATAAACCAGTCAGGTTAGACTTTGAGCTACCCCTAAAAGGTAAGCTAACCTACTACCTAGCCCCACGACTGGAGTAATGTCCCTCTTTAGGAAGTTTCATGTTGAACAAGTTGGACCGCCTCTCATCGTATATCGCCAAGTATCCTTTCACGAGGGATGGATATGATTACGTTGGGGATTTTGGAATAAAACTCGAAGAATTGGCGGATGGAGACTACGAGCCTATTCTAAGGAGAGCTGTCTCCAGGGTCCGACAAGCTGTCTTGGGTAGAATCACAGAATCCGAAGATGTCAGCGACGAGATAGAGATCCTATCCTTCCCCCTAGCGGTGTTGATCGCTGGAAAGGTAGGGGACCCCTACCTACGCAGACGCTACGCTTTGGCTGAAGCGAAGAAAGCCTCTGCGCATCTAGAAAGCGAGCCTTGCGAGGTGTTTCTCAAGGTAGCAGAAAGCTTTGGGTGGGAGGTCAACTTAACCAACCCGGATCGGCCCAGTGAGGTCAAACTTTGGTTCACAGACTATCTTAGAAATGCCTCAAGGTTCAATGAGGATCGGTGGAAACTGGTTAACAGGCGGTTGGATAGTGGTGAGGTGTACGTTACACTAAAGGAGGCATCTAGGCTGATGGAAGAGGAGATTAGACGGCACATCGAGAATAAACTCGAGGCGGCAATGTCGGCGAAGTTGCCTGAATACTTAGAGAGAGCCATAGGGGAGGTTAGTTCGTTTTTTAAAGAGAATGTCAAGCAAGCGCCTTCAGTTGAAATCTCGGGTAGTCTAAATGTTGAAGCCTTTCCACCCTGTATGTCCTCCCTTTACAGGGAGTTGCTGACAGGCAAAGATCTATCACACATGGGTAGATTCACCTTGACAGCGTTCCTACTCAAAATTGGTATGGGTGTTGAGGATTTGGTAAAACTATATTCGATGGCAACGGACTTCGATGAGAAGATGACACGGTATCAAGTTCAACACATCGCTGGCATGACCAGAAGCCGCACCAGTTATAAACCTTTAAGCTGTGGTAAAATGCGTACCCACAACCTCTGTAAAGAGGTTACGGGGGGCTGCTTCAAAGTTAGAAGCCCCCTAACTTTTTACGCAATAAAGCTTAGGGAACTAGAAAAAGGCGCCAAAAGACATAAGGAGTGATGTTCTCGCCAGCCCTCCAGCAAGCATCCTTCCAACTTTGATACTCTTAAGCCTATATCGTAGGTTGTAGATTCCAAATATGACAGTGGAGACGGCAGAAGACCGGTCGAACCTCTGGTTCATCCAGAGTAAATTCCGGGAGTACTATTGGGGGAGCATCGACGAGATTGATGCTCCCTCAGATATGGAGAGGAGGGAGTTCGGATTTTTTACATTCAATAAAAAGCCGGTTCGACATAAGAGCTTCAAAACAATAGGCCAGTTGAGAGACTTCATAAAGGTTCTCGTTCCCTCAGATGCATACTACTCCTCAGCCTACTACCAAAAGCCTGATGCTGAAACCATGGGAGAGAAGAATTGGATGGGGGCTGATCTAATCTTCGATGTCGACTGCGACCATCTTCCTACAACATGCAAAGCGGAGCATGATGAGTGGCGATGCACCGTATGTGGCAGGTTCGGCAGAGGTAGACCTCCAACGAGGTGCCCCGAATGTGGTGGTGAGAGACTTAAAGCGGATATGTGGATCTGCGATAAATGTCTCGAAGCCACTAAACAAGAATTGCTAAAGCTAATCTGTATACTCGAAGAAGACTTCGGTATAAGCGATAGAGAGATGTTTGCGGTCTTCTCTGGGCATAGAGGGTACCACCTTCACGTAGAGAGTGACACCGTTAAGAGTATGAGTTCCATCGAGAGGAAGGAAGTCGTCGATTATGTCACGGCGACAGGTTTGAATCCGGTGTATCACGGCGTCACGATGAGTGAACGCCCTCTGATAGGGCCCTCTCCAGCTGACATCGGTTGGGGAGGGCGCCTTGCCCGTGCAATCTACACTTTAGCGTTGAAAACTCCCCAAGAGTTGAAGGAGGCAGGGGTTGATGGTCGCCTAGCTAAAATGATCGAAAACAATAGAGGGCGTATAATCGAAGCTTGGGAGAGAGGGGGTGTGTGGGCGTCTCTCAGGGAATTTGCGGGACCGAAGACATTGGAGAGAATCTTGAGTAAAGCCTTAACATTCATGGCAGCTTCAGTAGACACAGTGGTGACAACAGATATCCACCGCCTCATCCGTCTACCCACTACGCTACATGGAAAGACAGGTCTGAAGGTTATCGCAATGCCAATTCATAAACTCGCAGCCTTCGAACCATTGAGAGACGCTATAGCCTTTACTGAAGGTGATATACTAGTCAAGGTCTATAAAGCCCCAAAGATAAGACTCGGTGGGCACTCCTATGGGCCATTTCTAGATGAAGAAGCAGTGTTACCCTCCGCAGTTGCCATCTTCCTTATCTGTAGGAACAAGGCATCCCCTCTATGAGAAGATTTATTGGTTTCCCTTACCTTGTTGAGTGAGAGGGCCCATGTATGCAGCATTATATGAGTCCTGGCTGCGGGAGAGTAGTGAGAAGGAACTTCAACCTTTACCTAAAGATTTTTATGTGAATGTCGGTGTGTATAGGAAGCGGCTGAGAGAAAAAATAAGTCCAGATGATGAATCTCTTGAAGCCTCCCTGCTACGGCTGGAGGATGAGAGATCAGCTCACCTACTAAGAGAGCTGATAGAGCTTAGGCTGAGAAAAATGAACATCTCTCTGGAGAGTAAAAACATAGACGAAGCTGCGTTAACAATGGAAGAGGAGAGGCTCTATCAACATGTCAAGAACGCCACAAATATGGCTAGGGCTATGTTAGAAGCTACTCTCCACGGTGTAGTAACCGAGAAGCCAAGCGTAGACTTAGAGCGTAGGTGGGTACTACGCTTCCTTAAGGAAGTTCCGGCGCTGGTGGGAGGGGACATGAAGGTATACGGGCCCTTTGACGCTGAGGATGTAGCCTCTCTACCATCCTCGAATGCGGAAGGGCTCATCAAACATGGCGTCTGTAGGAGGATAGATGTCCGATGAAAATTCCTAAAACTTTAAACACTTACTGCCCGAAGTGCAAAGGCCACACTGAACACGGTGTTTCGCTGTATAAGAAGGGTAAAGACCGAGCTCTAGCGGCTGGTGCTAGGCACCATGAAAGGGATAAGCACGGGTATGGTGGACAGAAGTTCCCTGAGCTGAAGAGGACTGCAAAAACCACTAAAAAGACCACCCTTAAACTGGCATGCAAGAAGTGTGGGTATGTGTTGCAGCGGTATGGTGTCCGTTTAAGGAAAGCTGAATTGAAGTAGAGGTGTCTCTGGTTTGAAGAAGCGTAGAATGGAAATGATCCCTAAACCCAGAAGCAACTTCATCAAAGTAAAATGCCCCGAATGTGGTAACGAACAGGCAGTTTTTGAGAGGGCAAGCATCACCGTACACTGTAACATCTGCAACGCACCACTTGTTGTGCCCACTGGCGGAAAGGCACTTTTAAAAGGAGAGGTCCTCTCAGTCTTGGGATAATCACGCCAAAGCTTTTGATCGGTTGCTGGCTTCTCCGAAGCCCTACCCGACCTCCTAGGCGGATAGTTTTTCACGTCGGGAGTGGCAACATGAGACTGTCAAGATTTCCGCAGTTTTGCAGCGCCCTCATAAATGGCCTAGTTTTCGGTTTGTGAAAGGAATAAAAGCTAAATGGTAGTTTCGCGGTTCAGTAGCGGGGCTATCATGAGGAAGAGTTTGCAGGAGATAGGTGGCCACATAGTTCAGAAACCTCCCTATTCGCTGTGGGACGAGATAGCTGACATGGAAAACGAGAAAAGGTTAATCGAGCAGAGAATCCTCCATCCACTCCTACATAAGGAACTAGCAAAGAAGCACGGGGTTATAACCCCCAAAACAATTTTGCTTTTTGGTCCTCCAGGAACTGGTAAAACAATCTTCGCCAAGGCGATAGCTGGAAAACTCGGCTGGAGCTTCGTGGAGATCCACCCCAGCGAGCTGGCTACTAGTAGCCTCGAACAGGTTGCGCATAGAATAAAACACCTCTTCGAGCGCTTGGTTGGTGTAGAAGAGATGGTTGTTTTCTTTGACGAGTTCGAAGAGTTAGCTTTACGGCCTGAGCTTGCCAGCGAGAGCCAGAGGCTTATCTCGAATGAGATGCTTAAGCAACTGCCTGTATTCAAGGAAAATGAAAGGGCGCTTCTAATCTGTGCCACAAATAATGTGCGGCACCTGAATCCCGCTCTACTACGCCCAGGAAGATTTGACATTATAATGCCAATCGGCCCCCTCAATAGGGATGCACGTAAGAAGATTTTTGAGAAATATATCAGCAGCCTGAATGTGGGAGAGGTAGATATAGACGCGTTGGCTGAGAAAACGGAACGCTATACTCCGGCAGATATTCAGTATGTCTGCATGGAGGTGGCGCATCTCGCCTTCGAAGCGGAGTTCACCTCTGGGCGTGACTATAAGGTTTCCACGCAGGATCTACTTCGTGCGATCGAAAACCATAAACCCACCGTCACCGAGGAGGATTTGAAGAAGTTCCGTGAGGATGCAACCTTCTTCTGCAGGTCAGGTTACTGCCCTATCTTCTAACATTCAGTTTCGACGCCCACCTTCGTTGAACTCAGAATCTATGCGCGCGAGTTTCATTTCGCAGTTTTATCACTTCTATTACACCGCACTTGTTTAATAGTGGCGTCTACAAGATCTTCGTTGAGATAGAATTGTCCACTAGAAAAGTTGACGCCCTAAAGCTAAATCTGCGAACCAAGCTATTTAGAAGGGAGGCTGAGGTAGTGGTTGTTGAGGGGCCTATCAACCTTTACCTCAATGGAGAACACCTCACAACTATAATTGCCTCTCCAGTCAAAGTGAAAGAACTCGCGGTGGGTTTTTTAGTGGATGAAGGTATTATAACAACGATAGAGGAGATCCAAGACATCTTAGTGGACGATCTGTGTGTAAAGGTTCAAACAGCTAAGAATGTCAAGTTAGGACCGAAGGTGTATGGGATAGCGAGATTTGTTAACGCCGCCTGCGACTCTCTCGATTCTTTCCTTAAACTGCTCGACAACTTGGCAGCGCCGAAGGTTACATCAGCCCTCAAAGTTCACCCAAGGATGATCCTCCAAGCGCTGAGAGAGCTTAACCGGCGGTGTCTTACCTTCAAGGCAACTGGGGGAGTGCATGCTGCAGCAGTATTCACAGCAGATGGGAGGTGCATCTCGTTCGCGGAGGATGTGGGGCGCCATACGGCTGTCGATAAAGCAATAGGGGGGGCACTATTAGTAAGAGTTAATTTACAGGGTTGCTTGCTCGTCAGCACCGGCCGCCTCTCTGGAGATATTGTGTTGAAGGCGGCGCGAACTGACATACCTATAGTGGCTTCTGTAGCATGCCCTCTATACTCTGGAGTCTATGCCGCCGAGAAGACCCATATTACGCTAATAGGCTTCGTGAGGGGCCAAAGGATGAACGTATACACTTGTATGGAGCGTATAATTTGGCCTTATGTAAGCTGAGGCTAAACCGTCCTGATCGGCTCGCCCTTCTCCATTACCAGCTTACCGTCAAAGTATAGACGGCCACGCCGCATATCTTTGATCATGTCAAGATGGCTGGAGGCCTTATTCTTCCCGTGGTAGGAGCCAGTGTTGCTTCCGATTGCTATGTGTAGAGTTCTATAGATCTTCTCGTCAACTATTATGCATCCACCCGTATAATCGGCGCCGGGGTTGCATCCAATGCCTAACTCGGCTATTCGATCTTTTTCTCCAGTGTTAGCGTCGAGGAACCGCTTGAAGACATCCCGCCCCTCTTCGGCGTCGTAGTCTACAACCTTCCCACCAGAGAACTTTAATCGTAGACCCTTAATTTTGCCGAATCCAGGGACGGCCACAACGTCGAACAGGATAACGCCATCAGCCGAGGTTTCGATGGGGGCTACGAAGACTTCCCCTGTGGGTATATTCAACCCTACATCTCCCTTTGCCACATCGTCCTCCGAAATCACCCCGTTGTCTACAAGAATAGGTCTGCCCTCAACTCTCAAGCTTAACTTGGTCGAGTCTTCCGCCTCTATCAACACGACATGGCACACCTCTAAGGCAGCCCTATAATACTCGCAGAGTCGTCTTACCTCTTCGGAGAAGGAACTCCGTATGCTGTTAAAGAATATTCGCCTGAACTCTCCGATCTCACATCCGTACCCCTCCGCCGCCCCGGGTATAGGCCACCCGAAGTATACCCACCTAACTCTCCTACGGTCTAAGATCTCCCTGAGCTTTTGTCTTATGGGACCTGTGAGCCTAACTTTTTCTCCTAGGTCATAGGACCAACGTGGGTTGTCCTGCTCTCCTATGAAAACGGTGACGTCGACAGTTTTAGCTATAGCCTTAGCGAGAGGGCTCATCTCTTTCAGAGAGTCCTCAGGAGTTAGGATGTAGCGGGTTCTCTCTCTTGATGAGCGGTAAGGAACCAGTAGGGTGTGAGCGCCGACTTTCCAGCACTCCTCTTCCACCATGAATGCGAACTCCTCACAGCTGGGGTCCGTAGAATTATAGGTTATCCTAACCGACTCGTGGCCGCCGTCAGGTTTCCTCCCTATTCGCATAGAACGAGTTACCAAAGATTCGGCCATCAACCGCATTTCTTCTTTCGACAACTCATACAATCCTGATCCACCTCAGTCAAGCCTGACACGTATTAGGAGTGGAGTTTCAGCTTAGCCCTAGTAGACTACACGTAGAATGACTCCTTCTCGTCTCTTAGAACTTTTTTAAGGCTGGCGCTCTGAAGTTTGTTGATGATCTCTAACTTTGCTCGCAGATTCTCTATCTCATCATCCAACCGGCGGAAGTTTATCTGGAGTCCCACCAGCCTGGCTACAACGTCTATTACCGCCTTAGCTGCAAGTGCATCAGGATACTCCCCCTTCGTAGCTCCAAGCAAACCTATACAGTTGAGTTTCCTCCTCCACCCCAAACCTAAGATGAGTCCACAAGCACCGGTTACCGAACCTCCTCTACTAGCAGAGACACCTAGACTGCATACCTCCTTAGCAGTCCTCTCATCGCTGAAAACGCCATAAACTTGACCTAACATCTGCTCGGTATGGGTTCGAAAACCGCCAACTGCTATGACCCGTTTACACCCATACCTCTGGACGAAATCAAGAATACTGTCCATTACCTCATACTGGCCAGATGCTACCGGTTGCATGTTCCCCGTTAGAAGGATCAGATGAGGTTTAGAGTGTGTGTAGGCGTAAAACTCAAACTTTGGGAGAGTATATGTGCCATCCGAGTTTACTTGAATTCCAAGGCTCCCATCAGGCATGGCAAGATAAGTGGAGTACAGCTCAGCGAAGCTCTTAGGTTTAAGTTCCTCAATCAAATAGTCTACAGCTATCTTCCCCACGAACCCAAGCCCGGGCAAACCTTGGATCAATGTTGGGTTTTCTAAATCGGGTTCATTGAGCACACAGATCTCTACCCACGCGGGCATCCTCAAATCAACTCCCGTCAATTAGATAATTCTTAGGGCAAAGTTTCTTTGCAATATTGCAGGTTTCCCTTGTCTCCTTCCTTCTCGACTCGTCTAAGCAGTAGTTTGCGACAGATGAGCAGAGACTGGACTCTTTGTGGCACTCATCAAGCTCACTCTCCACGCAGAGGGTGGAGATGAAATTACACAACTGGGAGGCTTGAGAGTACGCCGTCTCATCTTGCAACATCTCTCTTGCTCGCTTACATAACATTAGCGCTAGACTGCAATAATATGGCGTTATTATGTCTCTCACTCTCGAACCCATAAGCAGGGGATAAATAGAGTGGTTTATATTGTTTCCGTAAAATGGCTGGGGAACTTTTAATAGTCGCCGCTTTAAGGATTTAAGATAAATTAGAGTGACAAACCGTGGTGTACGTACCTTTTATCTCGTCACCTCCTGAGGTGGTAAAGAGGATGTTGGAGCTCGCAGAGGTGCGAGCGGGTGAAACTCTCTTTGATCTCGGAGCTGGCGATGGTAGAATTTTATTGGCCGCCGTTCAGCAATTCAATGTAAAGAAGGCTGTAGGGATAGAGATCAGAGAGGATCTTGTCAAGATGGCAAGAGAGGCGATAAGGAAGCTTGGGCTCGAGGATAGAATCTTCATCCTTTGTGGAGATATGCTTGAAGAGCCTATAGGCGAAGCTGATATTGTGACCTTATTCTTAACAACCTCGGCTAACGAGCATGTGAGGCCAAAGCTGGAGAAAGAACTTAGGGACGGGGCGAGGGTGGTATCTCACGATTATGAGATCTCAAAGTGGAAGCCTGTCAAAGTTGAGAACATGGGATGCCATACCCTTTACCTATATGTTAAAGGTAAATCCTGACAGACCTAAACCAATGCATACTTATTGCGGTGGTGCTAAATAGTGGAGTTCACTTCAACGGCTGAGCGCTGTGACTGTTTCAAGATTCGGATGGAGGATTTAGCTAGATTCGAGAGGAACCTCAGGGACTGTGGTTTTACTGAACCACCGCAACTGGTTAAGGGAAGACAAGTCTTCGGGTTATCTAAGGAACTTGATGATGTATGGCAGTTGCACATTCGCGGCTATGAGGACGGCTGTTTACACTCAGAGGTTGAATTGAGGTGGATCTACGCGGAACATGCCAATGAACCAAGTCGGCCGGGCCACCCTTGGATACTGGATTTGCTCAAAAAATTCCGCATCGAATATAGTGAGAGGGAGCCGCCAGAGGGCTGTCTGAGAATTAAGCTAGAGCCCCCTAAAACCTTGACGGAATGGAAGAGCTTAAGTGCCAACTCGTTCGCCAGAGCCCTAATTAATAGCGGTTTGCCGAGGAAGCTGAGCATCGGAGAGCTTGAGAGTTTTCTAGAGAATGCTCGACTGCCCTTCCTAACCTCTATTGAGTTGAAGGAGCTTCTACAAGTCGAGAAGAAGGATGGAAAAGTCAGAGTAGGTGTAAACTGCCCCATATACAAAGTTTACAACGACTGGTGCGAGAAGAGTTGCATATCCCTAGTAAATTCTCTCCTTGGGAACTTGAAGGAGACTGTAGCTTTCCAGAGGTTGCATAAGAGGCCTGAAAGCCAGAGTTGTCTCTTTGAGTTTTACCTCCCCCAAGGTTAGGGTGATATCTCTTCCTACTGCTGGGGAAGGTTTATCACAGCCGAGAGGTAACCCTCCTAATGGTCTTTCGGCTCTTTCAAAAGGGCTTGCCGCATACCATGGATCAACAACTCCAATCAAAGATTGAATCACTATGTCAGAGTCTATCAGCCCCATCTAAGATAGTCGCCGTCTGCCTAATTGGCTCAGAGAGTCTTCAAGGTTTGGGAACTGATAACCTGCTTCTAGTGGTACTCGAGGATTTTTTGAGGGGCATAAAAATCGCCCACCATAAATTGGAAGGCTCCAGAATTAGAGTTCTGCAAGTTGACCGTGTTCTTTTTGAGGAGGATGTTACCGGGGCAACGCTTGGCGAGCTCGCAGCTGGATGGCTATCGCTACCCTATATCCCCCTTAAGAACCCATCCTACCTTAAGGAGAAAGAAATTAGGTTAAAGAAGGAAATAATCCTTAGAAGCATCGAAAACCTGGTAAAGGAATACTCCAGTCTCGCGGGTGAGATTCTAATCGAGAATAGGTTTTTCGTATTCGATGAGATCGCGAGGAGGTTAAAGATGCACCCGGCCATGTGGTGGGGCTTCTACAGGTCGCTCAGCGGTAATGAGCGCGATACCTGTCTCTCCCAAGTTGAGGAGGGATATAAAGTAGCCCTGAAGGAGCTTGAGGGCGAGGGGAAAATAACTTTTCTCGGCGATCTGGTGAAGGTCAAAGAGGATTTCGTGACCCAATGCTTAAGTAAACGTTTCCCAAAAGTAGCTCTCATAAAATCGCTTGAAAAGGTTTTGCGTAGCCGAATATTTCGGGGTTACGCCGGAGTAACCTCTCCACTCGATTTGTTGAGGGAATTAATATCCGAGATAGGCTTTGAGTTGAGGCTCTCAGAAAAGGCTGCTGAAGGCGAAATACTTGACCCTAAACGGTTCCTCATATTGCCATCAAAAGACGGTTTCATAAGGCTCTGCGATGAAACATCCATAGAAGATTACGTTGAGAGAGAGGGCGCATTCAGCGGCAAAGCCGTCGAAATCAGGAAGCTGGGAGGGGTGCTTAATAATGTATATCTACTTTTATTTCGGGATGACGGAGTCTCACGGGTAGTCGTAAAAAAGTTTGAAGAGTGGGCGGATTTCAAATGGCTACCCATAGCCATGTGGGCTATAGGCGCTCAGAACTTTTCCGTCAGAGCTAAGTCTAGACTCGCCCGCGAGTGTGCAGCAAGCCTTTACCTTAGGGAGCATAAGTTCGCTACACCATCAATCTTGCGTGTAAGCTGGAATAGGTCTCTACTTTTCAAGGAATTCATCGACGGTCAACGGCTTGACAAACTTATAAAAGGCGTAATTAGAAGTGGCGCGATCGCTGATGATGTGAAGTCTATACTTTGGAGAGCTGGGAAGACGTTGGCTGAGATTCACAGCGTTGATTTCACTATCGGAGATAACAAGCCTGAGAACATTGTAGCTTGTGAGGATGGGAGGATCTACTTCGTAGATTTAGAACAGGCTGGGAAGGGTGGAAATAAGCCCTGGGATCTAGCCGAGTTCGTATATTACTCGGCACACTACGCACTACCAACAGATCCGATGAAAGGAATTGACGATATAATCTCCAGTTTCTCTGAGGGCTATATCGCTGGTGGTGGCTCTAAAGATCATGTCAAGAAAATTACCTCCCACCTTTACGTGAATAAATTTGTGCCCCTCGTCATCCCCAGCGTCCTGTTGGAAGCTCGTAGTCTCTTGAAGAGGCTTTGTTGAAACTGCTGTATGATTATATATTTTGATGAGCTCTTTAGACTGGTTTCACGCTTAGAGAATATCGGATGTAACACTGCAACATAAATTACAAAGGCGGAGACTCCACCGTAGATCTATAGGCTCATATATATGACAATAAGTTTCTACATAAAGTTTATATTTAATATATCACTAGGGTTAGCCTAACGCCGCTGCCATCATCTCAATCAAGGAAATTTAAATTTAAAAATAACTGGTAGGAGATAAAACAAAAGTATAAACAGCTTGGGATGGTGACATGGTTCAAACACCCGACGTGTTGGGGTTAGGTGTCTATGTTTTGATTATGGTAATCTTCCCCCTCTCACTCGTATTAGCTGGAAAGGTCCTCGGCCCTTCAAACCCGAATCCAAAAAAGAATATGACCTTCGAGTGCGGGCATCCTCCCGAAGGCAGTGCCCACACGCGTTTCACCATCCAATATTACCCCTACGCGATGATCTATGCAATCTTCGGCGCTATGGCAGTATTCCTACTCTTAACTGCACCAGCACTCACCGCGATCGCTAGGATGGGCGGTGACGCGGCGGGCGTTATCTTGGCATTCGTAGCTATACTCGCCCTAGCCCTAGTTAGTGCAGTAATCTCCCTACGCTCAGTCAGGTGTAAGATTTGGGGTTGAACATCTTAGATAAAGGCATGGAGACCTTTAAGGTCTACAAGAATAAGATCTTGGGATGGGGTCGCGCTTGGTCACTCTGGTCTGTCCACCTCTGTACTGGCTGTTGTAGCCCTGAGCTTATGGCTGTCTCCTGCTCCCGGTTTGATGCTGAGAGATTTGGTACTCTACCATTCCCAGCGGCTAGGCAGTGTGACCTCCTCTTCATCTTGGGTGTTGTATCCAATAAAATGGCGAAAAGGGTTAGGCTGGTTTATGACCAGATGCCTGACCCGAAGTATGTGATAGCTCTAGGTGACTGTGCCATATCTGGGGGTTTATGGTGGGACTCTTACTGTGTAGTTCAGGGAGTAGACAAGATCGTCCCAGTAGACGTGTATGTACCAGGATGCCCACCGCGGCCTGAAGCGTTCATTCAAGGCATAATGATGCTGCAGAAGAAAATCCAATCGAATCAGTCTAAGGGGTAACTGTTTAATGGAGGCTGTCACTCGCGAGGTGAGCTTGGTAGAAGAGCTTCGAAAGAGCTTCCCTGAAGTTGTTCTTGAGGCTAAAGTCCAGAGAAAGTACAGAGTAGAGGTTAAGGTGATGAGAGAGGGGCTGGTTGAGGTTGCTTCCTTCCTTAAAGAGAGTCTTGGCTTTGATTACGCAGTATCCGTCACTGGTGTAGATTACCCTGCCAGAAATGAGTTTGAGGTTATATATCACGTTTGGTCGATTTCAGGCAAGATATTGCTAGCATTAAAGACTGCTGTACCAAAGGATCAACCACGGATAGACACGCTCTCTCAGGTTTGGGAGAGCGCTAACCTTCATGAGCGGGAGACCTATGAGATGCTTGGATTAGAGTTCGAAGGTCATCCGAACCTTAAAGGGCTTCTGCTTCCAGAAGGCTGGGATAAGGGTTACCCACTCAGAAAGGACTTCAAGTTGCCAACCGGACCTCAGGGGTGAGGTTTCTTTTGGCGGTTATGCGTGTAAAGCTCGGCCCTCAACATCCAATCAGCGGGCACCTCTGTGTAGTCCTCGATGTCGACGGTGATATTGTTGTAGGCGTGGAGCCAGATGTAGGTTATACACATCGGGGCATAGAGAAGATCGCGGAGAACCGCACATACATGAACATAATTCCGCCCCTTGAGAGGGCGAACATAATCGACCCTGTACACGTGGTCTGGGGGTATGTAGCTGCTGCCGAGGAGCTTATGGGCGTAAAGGTTCCTGAGCGAGCTGAGTTTATACGGGTTATTATGGCTGAACTAAGCAGAATTACAAGCCACCTCTACTGGCTTTGCCTTATGTCAACCTCGGTAGGACTTGAAACTATGCTCATGTGGCCCATAAACGATAGGGAGCTATTCCTCGACCTTCTTGAGATGCATACCGGCGCAAGGGTGACATACTCATTTTTTGTACCGGGTGGCATCCGTAAAGACCTCCCTCGGGGCTTTACAGAGCAAGCTCTAAAGAGATTGAGTTATTTTGAGGAGCGGCTGAAGGTATACTATGAAATGCTCTATGAGAGTTACACCTTTCAGATCAGAACTAGAGGTGTAGGCAAACTTCGACTTGAGGAGGCTGTGAGGCTTGGTATAGCTGGGCCTAACCTTAGGGGCTCGGGTCTAAAGGTCGATGTTCGAAAGGATGAGCCGTATGGCGTCTACGATCGGTTCGATTTCGAGGTGCCTGTGGGCGCAGTTGGAGACTCTTACGATCGCTCTCTGGTAAGGCTCAGGGAGATGGAGCAGAGCGTCTCGATAATTAGACAAGCTCTCTCCGCGTTACCCGAAGGGCCAATTAAGTCTCCGGCGCCACCTTCAGCTCCAGTTGGTGAGGTCTATAGCCGGGTTGAGTCAGCTAGGGGGGAGCTTGGATATTATCTTGTCGGCGACGGATCCAATCGTCCTTACCGGTTGAAGATGAGCACACCGTCATTCAGAAACTTGGAAGCACTAGCCCATCTATGTAGAGGCGTCCCCTACGCGGACGTTCCAGCCATACTCTGGAGTCTCGACCTCTGGCCGCTGGATATAGACAGGTAGAAGCCCAATGGTCTACATAGTACTATCGCCTGAAGAGCTCTTAAACTGGGTGTGGGCACTCTGGAAGGCAGGCTATATAGCGGAGCTTTTCGTGAAAATCATAATCTTCCCTGGATTGATCTTTCTGTCTCTAGCGGTGCTATTGGCAGTCTGGTTCGAGAGGAAGGTTAACGCGCGAATCCACCTCCGAGTAGGGCCATACCATGTAGGCCCAGTTATGGGCCTCTTCCAACCTATAGCTGATTTCGTCAAGCTGCTGGGGAAGGAGATTATAATTCCGGACAATGCCCATAAACTTCTGTTCAAGGCAGCACCAATCGCAGCCTTAACCCTATCGGTGTTACCTGTGGCCTTCATGCCCTTCGGGCTATATCGGCCAGGTCTCATCCCCTTCGTTCCAGATCAGCCTGAGCGTTACTGGGTGATCTACTACTCTGAACTCAGCTTACTCGTAATAATTCTGCTCCTGACGATGCGTCCATTCATTATGATTGCTGCAGGTTGGGCGTCTCGAAACAAGTTCTGTACTTTGGGTGCGCTGAGGGCTGCCTTCCAACTGTTAGCCTATGAGATTCCGCTACTAATAGCTGTGGCTAGCGTGGTTCTGGTAGTTGGATCATTCGACCTTGTAGAAATTGTTGAAAGTCAGGAAAAGGTATGGTTTGGGGTTATCCAGCCTATCGGCTTTGCGGTTTTCTTTGTGGCTATGTTGGCGGAGGTGGCTAGGCGCCCCTTTGATCTACCACATGCAGAGCAGGAGGTGATATATGGTTGGTTCACAGAGTACAGCGGCGTACTCTACGGATGTTTCATGATGGCTGAGTACCTCGACCTAACGACAGTATCACTCCTATTGACGGCTCTGTTTATGGGGGGTTGGCTCGGCCCCAGCTTCTTGCCTCCCATCTTCTGGTTCCTCTTTAAAACGAGCATCGTGATGATGATTATTCTGCTGCTCAGGGGGGTATTCCCCCGCGTTAGAATAGATCAGCTGCTCAGCGCAGGGTGGGCATACCTGATACCGTTGGCGCTCATACAGGTTCTAATAACTTTAGCGTTGGTGCAATTTACCCCAACACTAGTAGGTGTCTAAAAGTTATGGGAGAGGTGTGGTTCGCATGTCCGCTGTGGTGAAACCTCTAAAGGTGATCGCTGAGCACTTCGTAAAGAGGTCGTTCACTGTCTTCCATCCATATGAGGCTCTCAAACCGGTCGAGAGGGCTAGAGGTCGCTTAAAACTCGACATGGATCGGTGCGTAGGTTGCGGCGTCTGCGCCTACATATGCCCAAATAAAGCAGTCGAGATCGTTATGATCGACGAACGGAAGTTCCCCGCTGTAGATATTGGGCGGTGCTGTTTCTGCGGCTTCTGCGTGGACTACTGCCCGAGGCTGGCTCTTAGCATGAGCCCCGACCAGGAGTTAGCTGAGTATCAACGACCTAACCTAAAATATTCACCCTCACGGCTCGCACTTCCACCCAAAGAGTCCCGCCGGAAGCTGGTTTCACTGCAGATTGATAAGAGAGGTGCCGCACATCAATGAAACGTTATCTGTCGACTTTCCAGCGTCAGCGTTGGAAGGGCTGATGAACCTTGAGTGAGATTTTGGATCTGTCGGCAATTTCCCAACTGGTGTTAATCATCCTAACGGTAGTTAGCGCCTTTATAGCCGTGGAGATTCGTAATATACTGAAGGCGATCGCTGCCTTCTTTTTCATGAGTGTCCTGTTGGCGGTTATATTCTTCATCCTAGGCGCTCCCTTCGCAGCAGCTGTTCAATTATTGGTCTACGCGGGGGCAGTCGTCGTCCTTCTACTGGTAACCTTCCGAACTGTTAGGAGACTGTAAACAATGAGACGCATAAATAAAATCGTCAGCTTAGCCGCTGTGGTAACATTTGCAATGGTGATGTTGGGTTTAGTTGGTGTCCTCTCCACTTTTCGGCACTCAATATTGTCCCGTTCACTAATGCCCGACGTGCTTTCGCTCTGGACATTCCGCGGATTCGATGTCATACTCCTATGTTTCCTAATATTCGTGTCAGTTGTGGGCGCAGCTGTACTATTCGAAGAGAAGAGATATGCGACTGCTTTGGAGGAGGCAACAATCGAGGAGGCTAAGGTGGAAGAGGAAGAGGAGGAGTGAGACGAATGGTTTTGGAGGCCAGTTGGTACATGGTTGCAGCAGTTGGCCTCTTCATTCTGGGCACCTACTGCATAACGGTGAAGAGGAATATGATAAAAATCGTTATAGGCATAGAGATTCTAACGTCCGCAGTCCATCTAAACTTTGTAGCTCTTGGGTTCGCGATCTCGTCCCCACCATTCACAGACGCATTAGCTCAGAGTGTAGTTATTGTCTCGATCGTGATAGCCGCTGCTGTGGCCACTATAGCGGTTCTCCTCGTCATAAATGCTTATAGGCATTATGCTACCCTTGACGTAAAAAAGCTTCGAAGGCTGAGGTGGTAAGCTATAACCGTACCAGCGTTATTCCCAATTATCACACTCGTAGCCGGTGCGATGTTAGTTCCGATCGTAGCTCTGTTTGGGAGAGCATTTCGTCTAGAGAAGTTGAAGGACCTCTTCTCCATAAGCGTACTCGCGGTAACCGTATATTATATACATAGGCTTCAAGGGTATGTTGAGGCTTCACCAAGCAAAGTTGTGGTCTATCATCTGGCGGCATATAGCCCGCCTCTAGGGGTTAGCTATCGTGCCGACCATCTAAGCATCTTCATGGCGTACCTTTTCGTGGGGGTTGGTCTTCTGGTGGCGGTGTACTCGTTGAAGTATATGGAGCACGACATAGGTGTGGAGAAATACTACGCGCTCCTTCTCGCTATGGTTGGAGGCATGGTTGGTGTCTCTTTTGCCGGCGACCTCTTCAACCTCTTCATCTTCTGGGAGGTAATGTCTATATCCGCTTATGTCCTCGTAGCCTACCGTAAACATCACTGGGAGCCTGTTGAGGCAAGCTTCAAATATCTCGTGATGAGCACCTTCGGTTCGATCCTATTTCTCTACGCGATGTCTTTCCTTTACGGTCTCACTGGCACCCTTGATATGACATATGTGGCTGAGGGTTTAGCGCTGGTTAAACCTTCTGGCATTGTTTTGCTGGCGTTGGCGGCGATGTTCATCTGTGGTTTCGGTGTCACAGCTTCAATAGTTCCGTTCCATACATGGCTTCCTGACGCTCACCCAGCAGCTCCAGCCTCCATAAGTGCTATGCTTTCAGGAGTTGTAATCAAGGTTGGAGTATATGCGGTATACAGGGTTCTATTCACCGTCTTCGATCCGTTCTCCTTCGACTTCGGGACTGTTTTAATACTCTTCGGATTGGTTACGATGACTGTTGCGAACCTCATGGCACTATTGCAGAGCGACGTGAAGAGGCTACTGGCGTACTCAAGCGTCGTCAACATAGGATACATCTTAGCAGGGGTAGGAATCGGCGCCTACGCGCTAAGCAACTACTACCCCACGACCCCAACGGTTGCGGCGCTCGTGGCGGTGTTGGCAATTGAGGGCTCCCTCTTCCACATCTTCAACCACGCTGTGGGGAAAGGGCTTCTCTTCCTCGGCACCGGTTGTTTCATCCACGAAGCCAAATCAAGAGATCTCTCAGAGTTGGAAGGCATAGGCAGGAGAATGCCTTGGACAGGGTTCTCCTTCTCTATAGGGCTACTGACCCTCGCCGGTGTTCCACCGTTTAGCGGCTTCTGGAGCAAGCTCTTCATCATTCTAGCTGGCTTCAACCTGGCTCAGAGCCCATTCCTGGTTGGCGCTACAATCGTGATAGTCTTAAACAGCATACTTGCAGCCGTGTATTACCTCTGGGTTCTCCAACGGCTAGTTATTAAGGCTCCGAGGCCGGCGATCGAGATGGCCAGGGAGGTTTCCCCTATCATGGTAGCGCCCATAGTTATATTAGCAGTTATCACCATCTTGGCAGGTGTTTGGCCGGGTTTGGTCATCAATGCTGTTGAGAGTGCGACCCGCGCTTTAATTGGGTGGTGAAGGTTATGGGGTATATCGCAGAGTTCGTTTGGACTGCTTGGCTGGCTTGGGTTTTCCCAATCCTCGGGGCAGTGTTGACACCCCTTCTTGCTAAGATACATTCTAGGCTTAGAGATTACGGCGCCGTCGCGTTCGCTTTTTTTGCTGTCGTGATGACTGTAGCTATGATACCATACATCTTGGAGGGCAGGTTGCTCCATACTCAAGTTGAGTGGCTTCTCTTACCAGGCGCGCCGATTTTGAGTAAGCTGATGGCCGGTTTGATCGTAGATCCACTCAGCGTTATCATGGCTAATGTGGTCTCCATAATAGGCTTCCTCATCATGGTCTACAGTCTTGGCTACATGCGTGGCGACCCAAGTTTGACGAGGTACTGGTTCTTCATGAACCTCTTCATAGGGAGCATGTTGCTTCTCGTCCTCTCCGATAACTTCATACAGCTTCTCTTCGGTTGGGAGGGCGTCGGCCTTTGCTCATACGCTTTAATAGGCTTCTGGTATCGGGACGCTAAGGAGGACTGGCTAAAATGCTGGGTTGGAGAGGGAGCCGAGGCATACCCTCCATCCCACTGCGGGATGAAGGCGTTTATTACAACTCGAATAGGCGACCTCTTCCTCCTATTGGGGATCTTCGTGATTCTAGTCTTCACCGGCACGGTAAACTTCCTCGACCTTCAGAATGGCAGCATACTGCGGGTTCCAGCAGCTTTCCTGATCCCTGCAGTATTCCTCCTACTTGGGGGCCCCATCGGCAAATCAGCGCAACTGCCTCTAATGGAGTGGTTACCAGACGCGATGAGCGGTCCTACAACTGTCAGCGCCCTAATCCACGCTGCAACCATGGTTAACGCGGGGGTGTACCTTGTTGGTAGGATCTTCCCGATGTTCTACTTAGCAGCTTGGCACGGGGGACCCAACGGGCTGGTTAACTTCTTCTATGTCGTGGCTTGGGTGGGCGCAATCACCGCGTTTGTGGCTGGCAGCCAGGGGATGGTGTCGGGGGAGATCAAGAAGGTTCTAGCTTACTCGACTGTCAGCCAACTCGGTTATATGATGCTTGCATTAGGTGTTGCAGGGTCAACTGCCGAGTTTTTAGTTGGCTATACGGCTGGTGTCTTCCACCTTATGAGCCACGCTATGTTCAAGGCTGCGTTATTCCTCTCCGCTGGGGCGGTGATCCACGCATGCGAGTCGAGGTTCATGTACCATATGGGAGGGCTTAGGCGGCATATGCCGATAACCTTCTGGGGTATGAGTCTAGCAGTTTTCTCTCTCATGGGTGTCCCCCTCCTCTTCAGCGGCTTCTGGAGTAAGGACATGATATTGGAGGCATCGCTTGAAGCCGGACAATACTGGATCTTCGCCCTAGCCTCCATCACAGTAGCTGTCACCAGCTTCTACAGTGTAAGAATGCTCGGCCTGACCTTCTTCGGCTCTAAGAGCAACCATATCCAAAACTTGGAGACGAAGGGTCATCATGTGCATGAAACTGGAGTAATCATGTGGGGGCCCTTCATGGCACTCGTAGCCGGAACCATAGCCTTCGGCGCCACTGGTAGCCTCATTAAAGGGTGGCTAGAAGAGGTCTTCAGCGATTACCTTGTAAGTGTTACAGGTATGCTGGGTCATGGCAGCTCTCCGAATGGGGTTGAGCCCTCCGCCATAGCGGGAGTGCCTCCGGAGGAGGCCGTATGGGTGACAACCACTGTATCCTTAGCCGCCTTAGTGGCAGGGGCCTTTCCAGCTTACCTCTTATACGTGAGAAGGAGAATCGACCCCGCTGCTATCCTTGAGCGTTACACTGCCCTAAAGGTTCTAAGGGAATTTGTCCTTAACAGGTGGTACATTAATCGCGTCGCCTACCGGCTTTTCGTATATCCCACTTTAGATTTCAGCCGTTGGGTCTTGGAGAATGTGGAATTGAAAGGAATCGACCGTTTCAATTATTTGTTGGCTGGTGCAACTAAAGGTTTAGCCAGTAGTTTCCGGAGGAGCCACACCGGAGTTTTAAGTTACAACATGGTCGCTGTAGTCTTCGGATTTGTATTTTTCCTCTTGGCAATAGTTATCGCTAATGGATGGTGGTAGAATGATCGACGGCGGAGGTCTACTCCTTCAAGTGGTATTTGCTCCGATTGTTTTCTCTGCTGTGTCTCTTGCCACAAGTAAGGTATTGGGTAAATATGTGGGGTGGCTGGCTTTCGTCGTCATGGCTTACAGCACGGCAATCCTCACCTTCATCTCCTTCAGTCTCCCAGCTTGGGGGGGGAGCCTTGAAGCATCTTACAGTTGGGGCGCCTTTGTGGGGGATTTTACTCTAGTCGCCGACGGACTCAGTGCACCGTTCGCCTTACTCATCGCCATGCTCTCCGCTCTAATAGCTGTCTACTCAATCCCCTACATGGAGCGTGAGCATGCACTAGGCCACTATTTTGCTCTTTATCTGCTCTATGCGGGGGGGATGCTGGGGACTGTGTTAACTACAAACCTTGCGAGTTTCTTCATCTTCTTCGAGTTGATGCTCCTCCCTTCTTGGGCTCTAATAGGGTTCTGGGGTACGGGCCAGAGGGAGAGGATAGCATTCAAATACTTCATGTTCACAGAGTCCGGTGCTCTAGCTTTACTCGCTGGGATAGTGACAACCCGCTTCATCTCTGGAACATTCGACGTCTTCGATGTGGCTACCGGGATGCATGGCGTAAACCCCACAACCACCATAGCCATCGCGTTGGCCATACTGATAGGGCTCTTCGTTAAGATGGCTATCTTTCCACTTCATACATGGTTGCCTGACGCTCACGCCGAAGCTCCGACCCCAATAAGTGCGCTGCTCTCGCCTGCGATGGTGGGGATAGGTGGGTATGCTGCCATCCGTATAATCTATACTTGCTTCCCAACGGTTCTTGGCAATTGGCAGCTAACAACATCCTTGGTAGTCTTGGCCGTGGTAACGATGATCTATGGCGGCTACATGGCGTTGGCTCAAGATGATATTAAAAGATTGCTAGCCTACTCTAGCATTAGTCAGATGGGGTATCTCCTCTTCGGCGTAGTATCCGTTTCTACCTTGGGCCTCACCGGCGCTGTGCTCATATACGTTAGCCATGGTTTAGGTAAGGCTATCCTATTCCTCATAGCTGGCATATTCATCCATTCACTCAATACTAGAAACATAAAGAGCCTCGGCGGGCTTGGGGGGAAGATGCCTTACTCCGCCACCGCCGCCATGGTAGGGTTCCTAACATTAATGGGAGCTCCTCCTCTCATAGGCTTCTGGGGGGAATTCCTGACCTTCAGCGGCTCCATGTATGCTGGTTTCATCAGCGAGACGAACACTGACTTAACGCGAGTACTCGTAACCAGCGTCGCCGTCATCTTTTCAGCTTTGACCGCTGGCTACGGCCTCTGGACGATTAGGCGGATCTTCTTCGGCCAAACCCCTCCGCAGTTATCAGGTGTGAAAGAGGGCCCGCGGCTTATGGTTGCACCCGTAATTGTTCTAACGGTCATCACAATACTGCTTGGGCTATACCCAACTTTCATCACGGTAACAGTGGCGCCTTCAGTGTCTCGTATAGTGCCAACAGCATAAATGAAAGAAGGCTCTGCATCAGGTTTGCCCCTGGCCTAGCATAACCTTAAGATCCTGGACTGTGACGAACTGTTTCCCTCCGCTATGCTCCCTCTTCAGGGCGACAATCTTTGTAAGGCGCTCCAACCCTTTCTTAACCTGATCTATAGTTTGGTACTCAATATACCCATCAGAGGCTGCAGCCTCGAATAGTCTTTTACCAGCCTCGGTCCTAAGTATTGTTGTAGACCACCCTTCAGCTGAGCCGACGGATCCCACCGAGACATCTGCAAGCTCGGCGGCGAAGTCCCCGCACTGGAGGCAACTTGGCTTTACGTAAGGTTTCACCTCTTCTAGGGGAACCTCAATTACATCTTTGCCTTCAAGCTTTACGACAAATTTGCCTTTTTTTATCGCGAACTTCCTGATCTTTGAGAGGTCTAGCCCCTTCTTGCCTTGTAGATATTCGCGAATTAACCCTTCGTAGCTGAAGCACTCCATGCAGAACAAACCTACACTCAACACTACCCTCTCTCCCAGCTTTAAGACTCCCATAGGCGTAGTCTGCATCTTGCGGATTGCCCTGATCTGGCATGGAACTCCAACGACGGCTATCCTACTCCTTCCATAGTTCTCTACAGCCTCACTAACTCCAAGAAGCGTTTGGCTGGTTGTGTATCGTGTTCCCGCAAATTTCTTAAGCTCCTCAGATGTAACGGCCACCTTCGGTATGGCTTTCCAGGGCTCATTATCTGAAACCCCGGATACCACAGCGCAGTCTATAATACCTTTGTCAAAGGCGTAAGATAGTAGCGCCGTCACAACCCCACCATCTGCAGCTACTTCCAGTATATCCTCCCTCTTAGATCTCGCCGTATAACAGTCTAAGTGAACTCCAAAGGTTTCAGTCTCAAGTCTACGTCGTCCAAAGACCAACTCCTCGAGTTCCTCTGGGGAGGGTTCAGTCCTGGGGCATTGGTAGTAACAGAACTCGCAGAGTATACATTTACCTATCAATGTCGGTGTTTGATCTTTCATTACCACGACGGAGACTGGGCAGGCGGCTGCGCATGCACCACAACTGACGCAGAGGTTCTTCCTTATAACCTCTGAGAGTAAGGTTCCGAAGGTCTTCGGTTTGCGGGTTGGAGACTGTTGCGCAGCTTGGACGGATTTAATCCCGGACACTTTTCACCATCCCTAGAAGTGTTCCATCATGGTACGCTTTACAATGCTTCTCCAGTTAAACTTATTCACCTATTATAGGTGTCTCCTTTTTAAATATGGCTGGGGATCTTCTTCCCTGCGGTTCATAATCAGAGTGGTCGGTTAAACATTGAAGTTTAATGATCGTGCTTGCAGAGGTTTTACATTCCGAGCAGCCTTACGCTCCCACCCGTTAGACACAGATTGCTGCTAGTCTATTTATTGACAGGCGTCGAAAATCTAGCACACCCTAAATCTGTTAATAATTATTCTAATATACTTGAAGCCACCATTTTTTCTGGTAGCCGTATGAAGGTCGTGATAGTTAGCCTCCGCGATGTTGCACTCATCAGAAATGCTCTAACCAGGTTAGGCTTTGACGTAGTCCATAAGGATCCTGATCTGGTTATAGTGAGTGGCGGCGATGGGAGCATTCTCTACAGTGAGAGGTTATTCCCATCAATCCCGAAGTTGGCTTTTAAGCGAACTCGAGTTTGTAGGAGGTGCGAATACCCCATAAACAACCTGAATGAGTCTCTTCTAAAACTCAGGGATGGATTATATGAAGTGAAAGAAGAAATGAAGCTTAGAGCCATTTTCAAGAATCAAGTTTTCGTAGCCTTGAACGAGATACAGGTTCGTAATAAACTCCCAACGAGAGCACTGAGGTTTTCGCTTGCAGTCAACGACAAAATTTATCCATATTTGATCGGTGACGGCGTAATTGTGTCAACCCCATTTGGCTCCTCAGGTTACTATCATGCGGCTGGAGGAGAACCCTTCGACCAAGGGATTGGAGTCTGCCTGAACAATCCCTTCTCTACATGTGAAAGAAGCTTCGTGGTCTCGGAGGATTCGAAGGTAAGGGTCAAAGTGCTGAGGGAGACAGCCTTTCTTGCAGCTGATAATGAGGATGAGAGGATAACTGAGATGCGGGAGGGTGAAGAGGTTTACATAGAAAAAAATGAAAAGGCTAGGCTCATCAACCTCCTCTAAACTGGGGTCTTCTCTCAAACACACTCCCCACTTTTCCAAGGATGCTGTCTACACCATAAACGTTTGGCAGCTTTCCGTAGTTTTAGGGAAGTCTACTACTCTCAAGAAGGAATATATGTAGTTCAGTGTACAAATCTGCCATTCATGGTAAACACCCTTACAGTCGTTAAAGCATTTGTCAAAGCAAAAACCACCCCTTCGAGATTAGCTAAGGTATAACTTGCTTCAGGGTGCATGTAATATGGCCGAGATTCTGTCCATCAAGAAAATACAGGTCGAGGCGTTAAACCTCAAAGTCTCAACATGCCTAAAGTGTCGTCTTCACACGTATAGAACTCACGCGGTACCAGGTGAGGGAGCCCTCGATGCAAGGGTGCTCTTTGTAGGTCAAAGTCCAGGTAGGAGTGAAGACGCCGCTGGCAGACCCTTTATAGGTAGAGCGGGGCGTTTTTTAGGTGATCTTTTAAATCTCACCGGGCTTGGCAGGGATGAGGTTTATCTCACATCCTGCGTCAAATGCCTTACACCGAATAACAGAAAGCCTAGGAAAGATGAGGTTGAGGCCTGCATGCCTTACTTAGAAAGGCAGCTGTCAATCATAAACCCTGAGGTTGTGGTTCTGCTTGGGGACGTGGCACTTAAGGCAGTGTTGGGGGGAGGGAGCGTAAGCCATCTTCACGGTGAAACACTAGTGATCAGTAGCCGAAAAATTTTTTGTAACCTACCATCCTTCGGCTGGATTGAGGTTCCCAAATATTAGAGAATTCGTTATAGAAGACTTTGGGAAGTTGAGAAAAATATTAAACGTTAAATTTTAGGGGGTGTTGGAAAAATTTCATATAACCAATCAGCAATAATTAGCTTAATCAACCGCGTTCGGAGGAAACATCCGGCGACTTGCCAGCTTGGAGGGGCAGCCCAAGTCGAGTTTGATCTATCCTCAACATAAAACGCTACTCAGCTCGGTGTTAAACATTGGCTGAAAAATACTTGAAAGTCGTTGATAAGGTTCTCAGTGAAGGCAGGTTATACTTAAAGTTCAATGATGTCTTCTATAAGGTAAAGAGCCTAACGATTCAGGGTTTGAGCGCTAGATTTGACTGCAGAAGCTTGGAAAATGGTGAAGATTATGAGATCAACTTCAAGGTAGATGAGAAACTCCTCGGCGATCTGATAAGGTTTGGGTTGAAGGACGAGCGTAACAGTATATTCATCATCTCGGAAGATATGGATAGACCTGTATGGTTTGAAACCTCTATTGCGGAGCTAATAAAAGAGGTGGAGAAGAAAGGATTGAAGAACGACCTCAGGAGAACATTAGGCATGTACCCAGACATGGAAGTCTGAAAAATGAACAGCATGGTACTTTCACTATCAGAATTGGACTATCAAAACTCACCTCTTCTGCCCCTAACTTTCTAAGCCAGCAACCTCTCGCTATTCTATCTCCCACACCCTACCTTCAGTCAGATCCACATCTAGGCAGTTTTCGGATAAAAAGGTCATGAGCCTACGAGATATCGGCTTGGTGTTCGGCATCTCTGGGGTGTACCTTCGATATCGAATAGCTACCACACCGTCGAATAACTGTTTAAATGATGTCACACTCTCGATAACGCTCTCCTCACTTATACCTTCCATCCCGAAAAGAACATACACGACGAAGCGTATACGCCCACCCATGCTGTCCCTCACAGTTTTTCTAAGCTCAGAGATTCTCGCCACCTCAGACTCGGTTATGCATTTCCCCAAGCTACGCCTAATAGACTCGTTGCTGCTCTCAAAGCCGAAACGTATCTCCAAGGTACTGGGCTGCAGAAGGCTTAAGGTGCATTTTACGGAGTCTTCATTGACGAAGTGTGGAAGCGACTCTATGTCGACGTATCTGCCCTTAGTGACATTTGAGAGCTGCTGTACTACATAGAGGGGCAGCTCAAAGAATGATCCGCCGTTGAAGATTGAAAGCCGCCTCACCTCGCATGTTGCGTTATACCTTGCTATCTCTTCGATGATATGTAAATCTGTCTTCAAAAGCTCCTCTAGATCAGTTGTAGATTCTTTGGATAGATTGCAGAAGATACACCGTCCCCACGAGCAGGGGAACCCTTTGAGGATCGCTACCAGTCTCTTACTCTTCTCGTCGTAGTCGACCCCTATCATCTCAAGAGTCCTCTAATAGATGATTGCAGACTGCGTAGGTTAGACGGCGTTATCAGGACTATGTCGTCCTCATAGTCGTAGACCCCAAAAGATGCCTGCTTCACCTCGCTCTTCGGTATCTTCTCAGGGCGTAGGGACAGGTTAGGTATCTTCACCTTAAGCTTCATGTCCTCCTCCAACATTCTTATCGCGCGGTAGCTTTCAGAATCCCATCTCAGGTAACAGGCGAACCTATCATAGAACAGATTGAACCTCTCGACGTACTGCCTCAAGCGTCGGCTGAGGGTTTCAGTGTACAGCTCTTTTATCTCAGGGTTCTCATACCTGGGGTTCCAGTCATAGCAGCAATATGGGTAGTGTTCTTCAAGCTCACGCGGGATTACTCCGGCATTGGAAACCACTATTTGGTGGATGTCCGCGTATGCCTTACCAAGCCTCTTCAAAGCCTTAATTATGAAGTAATGAATGTATGATTGGCTGTAGGGTTTTCCGTAAGCGCACGGAATGAAAAGCCCCAATTTATAGTGCCTCCCAAGCTTATACCCTTGAATTACTCTCCTATAACCCTCCTCGAAGAAGGGGTGAAGGAGATACTCAGCTCCAACGCCGCGGAGGTAGGTCTTACCGTCACCTGACCATACCAAGTCTGTCCCATTCCACGTTGCTCCTGTCTTCACTGTCATCTCCCCCAATTCACATGTAACCGCTAATCAGTTACTCATTACAAGACATACCTGTATGGCGCTCGGGTTGGTTGCTAATAGTCAAAGGCTATGCTTGCTGTGTCACTGTTATGCTGCTCCACTCCACCTCAGCTTTCCCAGTCATCCGTTTATACCATATAAACCACGGGTTATCTAGAATCCCGATAAGGTTCTTACTAACTATTTGACCTATAATCAGGGGAACTATAGGCATAACCCCGTAGAAGGCTAAGGTTACAAAGATCACACTGTCCAAAGTTAAATCTAAAATGTCGCTTACTGTGCTCCGCAACAGAATCTTTGTCTCATACTTTCTCTTTAGCCAAGCAAAGACATACGCATCTATATTCTGGCAGATTAGAAACGCTACCCAGGAGGCTACAGTTATCCTTATGGACAGGCTGAATAGACTCTGCCATGCCTCCTCAAACTGGAAGAATGGTGCTGGAGGTAGACTGTTAACCATTGCTATAAATACCACTAACAACACCTGCGTTATGAAGGCTATTAGGATCGCTAGATGGGCTTTGCCCCTCCCATAGGTCTCATTTACCATATCAATCGCCTGTGCGATGAATGGGTAGACAAATACAGCGGCTGGCGCGAAAAATGAGTAAACACCCAAGTCAAAAGCCACAATCCTACTGGCAATTATCTGAGATGCGCCTAAGTAGATTGTGTAAAAAGCGGTGAGCGCAGCGAAGCCGTGTTCCGGGAATCTTCTTACTATATAACTGCTCGCATAGGTCACTACTGTGAGGCTGACCGCCCAATATACCCAAACTATAGGGAACACTGCTATTTCACTCTCCAACTCAAAAGCTCCTCGTAGGTTCTCCTAATATGGTAGACAGCCACAGCTGCGTCCTCGCCTAGGGCGCACCTGCAGGATTCACAGCTTGGGCAAGCTACCCAGCCGCAGCTGGGACACACCATGGCCTCAGCTATATTGATCTTCTCCCCGCATTTGAAACAGTAAACCTTAATCTTTGAATAGAACAGCAGGAAGCTTTCTACCGCTCTGGATAGCGGCGTTCGCCTCTCCGCGGCTACCTTCTCGGCGCTCCTTAGGACGGCGCCGTCGACTGTTATCGTCAATTTAACCTTATTCATACGTAGTAATGCGTATAAAAGTTATTACAGCCTCTATTCTGTCAGGGGCTGTCTATCTCACCTAAGCTGCGGAAGAGTTCTGGCGTATTTATATAAGGCTGAGAAGTTACATCCCCTCAACAGAGAGTTTAGGTGTGGAGATTAAAGAGATCAGAGTTCGGGATAGAGTTGGAATACGCGGCCTGAAGAATAAGGGTGCAATCGAGATTTCCGAGGATGAAGCTGGGAACTTCGTAATCATCGTCGGCAGGAGAATTGAGAGGAGAGAGATGCTCACCCTCCCAGAGAGTATGTGGAGGACAGACTGCTCCAGGGAAGAGTTAGTGAAGGCGGTTGAGAGCTTCTTGACCAACCAAATCTTAGCTGATTGATAGTCTAACCTACAAATGGAGCATGGATTATATGCATCAGGTGTTAAACCTGAACTAGGTAGATTTTATGAGTAGAAATGAGAGGCCAATGGCGGCATGTGTTCTCTCCTTCGCTGCGGGTTCTCTTATACTGTTCAATGTGGTGCTTCTGGGCGTCATCAGATCCTTTATTGTCGAGTTTGGCATAGCCGGACTGATACCTCCTTCTCACTTCTACATAACCACCTCGGCCGTTGCTCTGTTGCTCCTAAACATGCTGATGGCTGCTGGGGCGATGTTCGGTGTCATCGTGTTGCTGGGGGCGTCTATGTTATACCGCAACCCTTCACAGAAGAGGTTATGGGGCATCGTCATCTCCGTGTTCTCAACACTTAGTATAGTCGTAGGTGGGGGTGTTATCGTGGGTTTTGTTCTTGGCGTGGTAGGAGGGTTTTTGGCGCTCACATGGAAGCCGAACCTAGCCAGGATAGACGGGGAGTTGGGACACACCGCGGAAGCTAGTTTGACGGATTAAGTCTGAAGGGGCATTGAAATATTTATCTGGATAGACATTGACATCTCAGTAGTGTTTGGCATGGAGCAAGAGGCAAAGAGAGAGCTCTCTGTTAAAGTGGTTGTTCTGATAGTCTCTGTAGCACTGGTTGCAGGCGTACTTGCTGGCAACTACCTTACCTGGGTTCTCAACCCATCTCGGCTAGAAATAAATCAACTTAAAGAGCATGTCGAAGTTCTATCAGAGAAACTATCCCAGATCAAAAGTGACCAGGAAGTTTTAAAAGAGAAAATTGAAGGTATATCTGCAAACCTCTCAGAGTTACAAGGCAAAATTAAGACAGCGGACAGGGTATTTGAGGCCGTTGCAGGGTCTATTGTCTCAATAAAGGTAGGCGTCATGCAGGATGGATTGGTGAGCGAGTCTGAAGGGTCAGGTTTCGTATTCAGCGATGAAGGCTACATCCTAACCAACAATCACGTAGTTGAGGGTTTTGAGGCTCAACTAGGGATTGAAGTCATTTTTATGGATGGGACAACAGTTAGAGGCCGGTTTGTATCTGCAGATCCCTATAGCGACATTGCGGTGTTAAAAGTAGATCTGCCTAGTGGAGTTAGGCCGCTCACCTTAGGTAATTCATCTTCAGTAAAGGTTGGAGAACCTGTAATAGCCATTGGTAACCCTCTAGGTCTGGGGGGCTCTCTAACCACCGGCGTCGTGAGCCAAACTCACAGAAGCCTCGAAATGAGGGAGGGTTTCTCGATCTACAATGTAATCCAGTTTGATGCCGCTGTTAATCCAGGAAACTCTGGGGGGCCGCTTTTAAACTATCGAGAGGAAGTTATCGGCATTACAACAGCTACTGTTCCGAAATTGTATGGTGAAGGTTTAGGGTTCGCGGTGCCATCAAATATGGTAAAGAGAGTCGCTACCTCTCTTGTTGAGAGAGGAGAATTTAAGCATCCTTGGATCGGTATTGTCGCTCTCTCTCTAGACTTAAAAATAGCGGAGGCTATGAATTTGAACGTCACTCGCGGCGTCCTAATAGTAGATGTTGTGGAGGGCAGCCCAGCTGAGTCCGCGGGGTTAAGAGGTGGAACTCATCCGATTACTATTCTAGGCCAAACGATGGAGATCGGCGGTGACATCATAGTACAAGTTGACGGTGTTGAGGTTAGGACCCTTGAGGACCTTGGAGCATACCTAGATGAGTATAAATCCCCCGGCGATACAATAAACGTGACCATTTTGAGACACGGCGTAAAACTTACAATTCCACTAAATCTGGGGGAACGCCCCTCCCCCTAGGCTCATAGCCGAATATTTTCGGAGTTAATTGATTTATAGCGTCCATCTTAACTATAAGGATTAAAGAGCTTAGCGTAGGAACAGCCGCGGTCTTACAATTCTCCAACCCTGAAGATGCATTACCTTCTGCCCTATACGGACTAATTATGCACATCACCGCACCGATCTTAGTAATAATTTTCAAGAGGTAAAATTCTGGGTACGAGGCCCCTCTGCAAAACGGAAGTTAAACTATAAACCATCGCTGGAGATAGGTTTGGTGGGGTGGGTGGGATTTGAACCCACGATCTCCTGGGCCCGAGCCAGGAATCTTAGACCAATCTGGACTACCACCCCTCCACAGACTGCATTAGCTTTCCTTCTCCAGTGTCAATTCGCTCAAAATTTCTTTAGCCCTGTCTAACCTGATTCTGTGCTCTGAGATCATCCTTTCCGCAACCCTATCGATCATTTCACCCCTCGCCCCGGCGGCGAAAGCAATATTTCGAGCGTGAAGCTTCATGTGTCCCTCCTGTATCCCCTCAGTAGCTAGCGCCCTCAACGCGGCTAAGTTCTGAGCTAAACCCACGGCGGCTAGAACTTCCCCCAACTCGCGGGCAGTCTTTACTCCTAAAATCTTAACCGCCACCTTTGCTATCGGATTCGAGGCTGTGGCTCCACCCACCAGTCCTACTGCAACAGGGAGTTCTATGCTGCCGACGAGATCGCCTTCGACGCTCTTCTCCCAAACAGTCAAGGGGCTGTATTGTCCCCCCCTACTGGCGTAGGCATGTGCACCAGCCTCCACGGCTCTCGTGTCGTTCCCAGTCGCGAGTACCACGGCGGTAATTCCGTTCATTACTCCTTTGTTATGGGTTGCGCATCTATACTGATCAGCCGCCGCGAAGGCGTAAGCTGCAATTATGTCGTCCACCACATTCTCCCCACCTAGGGTCTCTTTTGGGATGACTACTGTAGCCCTGGCCAGCCGTCTCGTGGCAAGGTTTGAGACTATCCTCAGGAGGGCTCTCCCGCGAGTTGTTTCCTCTATTATCGGCGCCACAGCTTCAGCCATCGTGTTGATGACGTTAGCCCCCATAGCATCCTTGCAATCTACTAATAGCTCGGCGATAACCATGGGGCCTGACGAAGTTTGGATCACCCTCGCCTCAAGATCCTTTGCACCCCCGCCAAGTGATACTAGGAGTGGGTCTTGTTCATTCGCCTTCGAGAGAATCTTCCCTTTCTCTTTAAGGACGGCTACTCTCGCACCGTAAGGATCCTTGACGTCTACGACTTGAATTTGGCCGATCATCACAGGATCCGTACTATCCGTCAGGAATCCCCCCCCATCCCTCGCAAGTTTCGCCGCATGGCTGGCGGCAGCTACTACTGAAGGCTCCTCAGTAGCCATGGGAATTAGATAGTCTTTACCGTTGATGAGGAAGTTCACGGCAACCCCTAAGGGTACCGGCATAACTCCAATCAAGTTCTCTATCATCCTCTCCGCAACCTCGATTTTCAGAGGTGAGGTTGAACTAAGCAACCGCGTCTCCTCCTCAGTGAGTTCCGCGAACTTCTTGATTATCTCCAGCCTTCTCTCGTAGCTTAACTTATAGAATCCTGGAAGTTGAGATGTTTTCTCCAAGTCCAAACCTCCGTCAAACCTCTACATAAGAACACGTGAGATTCAGGCTTATATGCTACAAACACGTTAATGGTAATTTAAGGGTTGGGTTTAAAAAATTAGACAAACTCACCCGTAACGGGGAAGGACAGATGCCAAGGAAGCCGCAGAAAATTAGCGCAGATATATTTAATGCAGCGTCTGCGCCTACAAGGCTTCAGGTACTCAAGCTTCTCAATATGAGGGGACCACTCGCCTATAGTGAGATCATGGAGATGCTCAACCTTGAACCGGCCAAGGATGCTGGTAAATTCGTGTATCACCTCCGAAGCCTACTAAGTGCAGATCTCATAGATGTGGATACAGCCACCAAGAAGTATAAGATAACTGAACTCGGCACTATAGTTGTCAACTTTTCTCAAAGTCTCGAGGAGTACTCACTCAAAAAGTCTGGGAAACTCTTGGTGAGAACCTCCCGCCACACAATTGAAGGTTTCGAAAGAAGTAAGATCACCAAGGCACTAGTGGAAGAGGCTGAGCTTCCCCAAGACTTGGCTGAAAAAATCTCTCTTGAAGCTGAGGAGCGTCTCTTAAAGGTTCCGGCCAAGTATCTGACTGCTCCCCTCATAAGGGAGTTTGTAAATGCCATCCTGATAGAGAAGGGGCTTGAGGACTATAGACATAAGCTGACGAGGCTGGGGATGCCAGTCTACGACGTTACGGTGCTGTTTCGAGAGGCAGCTAAGGAGTCAAGGACAGTTGAGGACGTATACTCGGCGGCGGGCGGCCAAGTGATGACCGAGTATATGCTTCTAAAAATTCTCCCAAAAGAGATTGCCGACGCTCACCTCTCCGGTCAAATATACATATGCCAACCGAGTTCTTGGGTGTTAAAGCCCCGTGGCATCTACCATGACCTGAGATATTTCCTCTCAAAGGATCTAGGTGCCCTCGAAACAAGTCTGCTGTTACCTTACTGCCCTAAACCTAAGAGCCTAGCGGGCGCTTTGGTGGCAGTCTCCTATATAACTGAAACCTTCAAGAGGGAGGTTGCTGGGGAGCAGACAATAGATTACTTCAACATATTCCTTGCGCCATACTTGGAGGGGCTCTCAGACGGTGAAGCACTTGAGAGCCTGAAAGGTCTCCTATGTACGATCGGTCTTAGAACTAGTAACCAGCCGGGAGTTGTGACTTTAGGGCTCGAAGCTTTGGTTCCAGAACACCTGAAGGAGTCGCCTGCCATAGTGCCTCCTGGGGGCAGGGAAGGCGTATACGGTGAGTACGAGGATGAAGCGGAGAGACTCATGAGACTACTTTTTGAAGCTGCCTTGGAGCTCAGTGAGAAAAAACCCCTACTCAACCCTCGCCTATTACTCAAATTCAGGCGTGAGTGCCTCGCAGATGAGTATGATGAGAGCCTATTGAAGGCTCATGAATTAGCGGCGAGATTCGGCGTGGTATACATCGCCAATAATACTGAAGAATGGCAGAATACCTCTAGCTACGATGCGGTTGGTGGTAGGATTGAGGCTGACGCTACAGGCGACTGGGAAGTTGACACCATGCGGACTGGTTGTTTGGCTAACATTACAGTGAACTTGCCACGGATTGCCTATGAGGCAAGAGGGAGTGATGAAAGGTTCTTTGGAGATCTGGATAGCGCCTTCCAGATAGTTGATAGAGCTCTAGATATAAAATATCAGGTGATGGAGGATAGGTTAAAGTCAGGGCTCCTACCCTACCTGCAATACAGCACTAAGGAAGCCTACTACAGACTTGAAAGATCCCTAAAAGTCATAAGCGTTATCGGGTTAGATGAAACCGTCAAGTTTCACGTAGATCGTCATATATATGAGGACGTGATCGCCCAAAACTTCGCCGTTCAGATAATGGAACATCTGGCAAGCCTTGCTAGTTTATCTTATAAAAAATCAGGGAGACGGTTCACAGTCTCTCAAATCTCGGAAGAGAGAGCATCTAGAGCTTTGGCAGAGCAGGACTTGGAGAAATACGGAAGATCCACGGTGTACCGGTATGAGAATGATCGGCCTCTCTACACCAACTATTTGGCTGTTCCACGTGAGGCTCAGCTCTCACCTTTGGAGAGGCTTCAATTCGAGGCGAGGTTCCATCCTCTCTCTAGGGGGGGTCATCTAGCTCCCGTCCCATTGGAGGATGGATCTACTAGTGAAGAGCTGCTGAAGCAGACTAAAGAGATCTGCGCTAACTATAGTATAGGCCTTTTCGTCTACTCCCCAAACCTTTCCCACTGTAGCGCCTGCGGGAGGACCTTCAGGAGTCACCTAACCAAATGTTCTGCCTGTGGGTCTACAAATATAACCAGGTACAGTCGTACCGCCAGCGGATATCTGCCCTTGAGTAGTCCATGAGTCTGGAAGTATCTCTTGCATTTTAGTATATTTTTTTAAATTAAAAACTCTAATTTTTTATATAATTATTTAAATAAAATTAATATTGCGAGCAGTCCTAAGTTGCTGACTGTTAAACTTCCCTTCATACTCATGGTTACAAAAGGAGCATGATAAGGTATGACTGCCCTATACGATCTGAAATCCATCCCCGAACCTGCTCTCTCAAACAATGCAATCAAAGTATTAGAGAAGAGATACCTTAAAAGGGATGAGCAGAACAGGGTCGCAGAAAAACCACGCGATATGTTCGCCCGCGTAGCTGAGAACGTGGGCTCCGTAGATAGGATGTATGGAAAGACTGATAGTGAAGTTGAGGAGACTATAAGAGAGTTCTTCCAGCTGCTCTGCAGTTTAGAGTTCCTCCCAAACTCGCCGACGTTGATGAATGCTGGCCGCGAACTTCAACAATTGTCAGCCTGTTTCGTTCTTCCCGTAGACGACTCCATCGATGGAATCTTTGAGACTCTAAAGTATACGGCTTTCATCCACAAGTCTGGGGGTGGGACTGGTTTCTCGTTCTCGAGGCTCAGGCCAAAGAACGACTTGGTGAAGTCTACTCTAGGAGTCTCAAGCGGCCCTGTGTCCTTCATGTCCGTCTACGACGCAGCCACTGAAGCCATAAAGCAAGGTGGGACACGGCGAGGGGCTAATATGGGGATCCTGCGGGTGGATCATCCAGACATCCTCGAGTTCATAACCTGCAAACAAGACGGAACCAAGTTTACTAATTTCAATATCTCCGTTGCTCTCACTGACAGTTTTATGGGGGCTCTGGAGCGGCATGAGAGCTATGGACTTGTAAACCCTAGGACTTGCGCTGTTACTGGCACACTGAAGGCTGAGGAAGTATTCGACCTTATAGTAGAGATGGCACACAGGAACGGTGAACCCGGCGTCATCTTCATCGACAGGATCAACCGTGACAACCCAACCCCACAGCTCGGCGCTATCGAGAGCACGAATCCTTGTGGGGAGCAGCCTCTTCTCCCTTATGAGAGTTGTAATTTGGGTTCGGTCAACCTTTCTAGGATGCTTAGGGGTGGGGAGGTTGACTGGGAGAGGCTGAGGAGGACGGTTCACGTTGCAGTCCACTTCCTAGACAACGTCATAGACGCCAACAAATACCCCCTACCCATAATCGAGAAGATGACAAAAGGTAACAGAAAGATCGGCTTAGGGGTAATGGGGTTCGCTGACATGCTCATCCAGCTTGGTGTCCCCTATAACTCAGATAAGGCATTAGAGGTCGCTGAGGCCGTTATGGGGTTCATTCAGGCTGAGTCAAAGAAAGCCTCGGAAGCCTTGGCTGAGGAGAGGGGTGTGTTCCCAAACTATAAAGGGAGCATCTACGATGGGGTTAGGAAGCTCAGGAATGCAACGACAACGACCATCGCCCCCACAGGTACGCTCTCCTTGATAGCCGGTTGCTCTAGCGGCATAGAGCCTCTATTTGCAATATGCTTTGTCCGGAATGTTCTGGATGGTCAAAGGTTAGTTGAGGTTAACCCCTTCTTCGATAAGATCTCTCGAGATCGAGGTTTCTACAGCGAAGATTTAATGGCGAAAATTGCTAAGGCTGGATCAATTCAAAAATTCGAAGAGATTCCATCCGACGTGAAACGGGTCTTTGTTACCGCCTTAGACATAGATCCCGAGTGGCATGTTAGGATGCAAGCGGCTTTTCAGAAGCATGTGGACAACGCCGTCTCGAAGACTATTAACCTCCCACACAATGCAACTAAAGAAGCAGTAAAGAAAGCGTTCCTTCTAGCATATCGGCTCGGGTGTAAAGGTGTCACTGTATATAGGGATGGTAGCAGAGACCGACAGGTTCTTGAGGCTGGGAGTACAAAAGCCGCCAGGGTGGGTGAAGCTGCGAAGGCTTACATAAAGCCTAGGTTAAGACCCCGCAAGACCACTGGTGTGACCTACGAGATGCAGACAGGTTGCGGGTCTCTCTATGTGACCATAAACGAAGACGAGCATGGACAGCCCTTCGAGGTGTTCGCAAGACTTGGGAAGGCAGGCGGCTGTGCCTCAGCTCAAACTGAGGGGCTGGGCAGGTCGGCTTCCATCATACTCAGATCGGGCATAGACCCTCACGAAATAGTCAAACATTACAAGGGCATAATATGCGATAGAACCTACGGGTTCGGCAAGGAGAGCATCCTTTCCTGCCCAGACGCCATAGGTAAGGCGTTGGAGATGTACCTGGAGGAGAAGAAGGTCCCAAAAGTCCACACTGAGAAGTCTACTATGTCTCTAAAGTTTGTCGAAAAGATTATCGAATTTAAGGGCAATTTCGATAACGGAGCCTGCCCAGAATGTGGTAGCCCTGTAATATATGCTGAGGGCTGTAGACGTTGTCTCTCCAACTGTGGCTACAGCGAATGCCGCTGACAGAACAGCCATTTAATATTCACCATCTTGCAGCCTTTTAGCTTTAGGGCATAAATTTTATAGGGGAAGTATAGTCTTTATCTTATCTTCCAAGGGGTCTCAATTTGGGGAAGTTAGCCGTCGTAGCGGACGAGGATGTAGCCACTTACTTCAGACTTGCGGGGGTAAAATTCTCATACCCTGTTAGAGATAACGCCACCGCATCCGAGGTCGTTAGGAAACTGGCGGATAACAAAGATGTCGCCATAATAATAGTTACGGAGAAGGTCGCTGAGGGAATCAAGCCTGTAATCGATGAGATCTCAAAAAGGGTTTACCCCACTCTTCTCACAATACCGGGGAGAGAAGGCCCGATCCCAAGGAGGATATCCCCCCTCGCTAGTCTAGTGAAGAGAACGATAGGAGTTGAGATTAAAGTATAGGAGGGATTAATTTGGAGGCTAAAGGAATTATATCCCATATCGCCGGTCCAGTTGTCTCCGCCAAGAACATGTCTGGGTCTCAAATGTATGAGCTAGTTCGGGTCGGCAGTGAGAGGCTGATAGGGGAAATAATCCGGATTGAGGGTGATAAGGCAACCATTCAAGTCTACGAGGAGACCAGTGGTCTCAGGCCGGGTGAGGCGATAGAGCGCACGGGGAAGCCTCTTTCCGCCGAGTTGGGGCCTGGGCTCATAAGTCAAATTTATGACGGAATACAGCGGCCCCTACCTAGCATCCAGAGCCTCGTAGGCTCTTTCTTTAAAAGGGGTGTTGTAGCTCATCCGCTTGACCGTAGTAAGAAGTGGAAATTCATCCCCGCAGTAAAGGTGGGAGCTGAGTTGGTGGGGGGAGATATTCTCGGCACAGTTCAGGAGACACCATTAGTTACTCATAAGATCCTCGTCCCCCCCAATGTCTCTGGAAAGGTGGTGGATATTACCGAAGGTAGTTACTCTGTCGACGAGACTGTAGCTTCCCTCGAAGGGCCGAAAGGGATAATTGAGCTCCCCATGATGCAAAGCTGGCCAGTTAGAATCTCACGACCTTACAAGAGGAAAGTTCCTTCGGACACGCCGCTCCTGACTGGGCAGCGGATATTCGACACATTCTTCCCAATGGCGAAGGGCGGCCAAGGCGCAATCCCAGGAGGCTTTGGAACTGGTAAGACGGTTATGTTACACCAGTTGGCTCAGTGGGCTGACGCCCATGTGGTGATCTACGTTGGATGTGGTGAACGTGGAAATGAGATGGCTGACGTTCTTGAAAGTTTCCCAAAGTTAAAAGATCCACGGTCAGGTCAACCCCTGATGACGCGGACCGTGTTAATCGCTAACACATCAAATATGCCTATCGCCGCTAGAGAGGCCAGCGTATATACCGGGATCACGATGGCCGAGTACTTCCGGGATATGGGTTACGACGTCGCATTAATGGCTGACTCAACCTCAAGGTGGGCGGAGGCACTCCGAGAGATTTCAGGCCGCCTGGAGGAGATGCCAGGTGAGGAAGGTTATCCAGCCTATCTGGCTTCACGCCTATCAGAATTCTATGAGAGGGCTGGGAGGGTAGAGACCCTCGGGCGTGAACCACGGCTAGGCTCGATCAGTGTTGTTGGGGCGGTTTCACCGCCAGGGGCAGACTTTTCCGAGCCTGTAACCCAGAACACTCTCAGGATCATTAAGGTCTTCTGGGGGTTAGACAAGAGTCTGGCTGAACGCCGCCACTTCCCAGCTATAAATTGGCTGACCAGCTACTCCCTCTATCATGACTCTTTGGATAGGTGGTATACCGCGAATGTTGATTCGCTATGGGCGTCCCTGAGGACAAAGGCGCTTGAGCTTCTACAGAAGGAGGATGAGCTAAAAGAGATCGTGAGATTAGTAGGTCCGGATGCGTTATCCGAGAGTCAGCGAGCTCTCCTTGAAGCAGCTAAGATGATAAGAGAGGATTTTCTAATGCAGAGCGCCTTCCACCCTATTGACAGCTACTGCTCAATTCGGAAATGCTTCCTAATGTTGAGGGCTGTAATAAACTTCTATGATAACATGTTGAAGAGTGTTGAACGTGGTATACAAATTAAAAACATTCTATCCCTACCCATTGTCGAGGAGATCGCGAGGATGAAACTGATACCACCAGAGAAGCTTGATGAAACATTTAAGGAGATAGACATTAGAATGGCTGATCAGTTTAACTCTTTAGTTTCAGGAGCTGGGAGGGAGACCGCATGAGTAGAGCTCTACTAACTGGGAAAGAGCATCGAACAATCAATGAGATAGCTGGTCCTCTCCTCTTTGTCGAGAGGACAAGCGGGGTTGCCTTCGGGGAAGTTGTTAAGATCGTGACACCCAGCGGTGAGGAGAGGAGGGGGCAAGTCTTAGAGGTTGGAGAAGGAGTAGCCGTCATCCAAGTATTCGAGGGCACAGGAGGCTTAGACATCTCAAGGACTTTAGTCCGCTTCTCAGGCGAGACATTAAAGTTTCCAGTTTCCCAAGACATGGTAGGGAGGATATTCGACGGTAGTGGTAAACCGGTCGATGGTGGTCCGGAGATAATCCCTGAGGATGAGTTGGACATTCATGGTGCTCCCATGAACCCCTACTCCAGAGCTGTCCCATCCGAATTCATCCAGACTGGTATCTCATCAATCGATGGCATGAACACCCTTGTCAGGGGGCAGAAGCTTCCTTTATTCTCTGGCTCAGGACTGCCTCATAACGCCGTAGCAGCTCAGATAGCCCGCCAAGCTAAAGTTCTCGGTGAAGAAGAGGAATTCGCCGTAGTCTTCGCAGCGATGGGCATCACAGCCGATGAAGCACGCTTCTTCAGGGAAGATTTTGAGGAGAGGGGAGCCCTCGACAGAGTCGTGATGTTCATCAACCTCGCAGACGACCCAGCTATAGAGAGGCTTATAACTCCAAGGCTGGCTTTGACGGCCTCAGAGTTTCTAGCCTACGAGTACGGGTTCCACATCCTTGTCATCTTGACCGACATGACCAACTATGCTGAGGCACTTAGAGAAATCTCGGCGGCTAGAGAAGAAGTCCCAGGAAGGAGAGGGTACCCCGGATACATGTACACCGACCTCGCCACTATATACGAGCGTGCGGGAAGGATCCATGGAAAGAAGGGCTCAATCACACAGATGCCTATACTTACAATGCCCCACGACGACATCACTCACCCAGTACCAGATCTGACAGGTTATATCACTGAAGGGCAAATATACCTTGAAAGGGCGCTTCACATGAAAGGGATCTACCCGCCCATAAACGTCCTGCCGTCACTCTCGAGACTGATGAATCAAGGTATAGGCAGAGGTAAGACGAGGGAGGATCACCGCCAAGTAGCCGACCAACTTTACTATGCCTACGCGGAAGGTAGGGGTCTTAGGGAGCTTGTGGCGGTGGTCGGAGAGGAAGCCCTGACCGCTAAGGACAAGCTCTACCTGCAGTTTGCCGACCGGTATGAACGCGAGTTCGTAAACCAGGGCTTCTATGAGGATCGTAGCATAGAGAAGACGCTTGAACTTGGATGGGATCTTCTCTCAATGCTTCCTGAGGCTGAACTCAAACGTATAGACCCAGCCTACATCAAGAAATACCATCCTGCACACAAAGCAACCGCAACCTAAGCCTAGAGAGACTTGCCGGTTAGGTCTCCTAGGCTTTTCCGCCTTGACCTAGACTCTCACGGAAGTCCCTTATCATAGCTGGAATGTTGCAGTGGTACTCATTCCGGCACCTGTTAAGCCACTCAGTAACCAATGAGACGGTAAACGCGAGTATCGATTTGATACCTTCTGCGGTTGCGGCGTCAGCAGCTCGAATATACTCATCTAAAAGTAGTTGAGACCAGCGGAGGTCGTGCTCCCAACAGCTTAGGAAGACTTCCCCCTGCATCTCGGTGAGCTTGTCGGCGATAAATGATTCCGAGGGATTTTCTGAAGAGACTGCAAACATTGGGACTATGAGGCTCTTAAAGTCTCTAAGCCTGTGGACAAGCTTTATGGTTGCCTCAGCGTCTTCATCCGTCTCGCCTGGGAGCCCTATAAGGACGGTGGAGCATGGAATCCAATGGTGTTGAGAGAGGATCTCGAAGGCTTTTACAACTGTGTCAGGGTATTCTTCAGGTTCGAAAGGCTTGGCCTTCCCCCGCATATGCTTCCTAACAAGTCTCGGGCTACCTGTTTCGATCCCAGTCTGACCGCTGAGCCAAAGCTGACCCTCAGGGTTGCCTAAATCTAGAATCCTCTCAATCTCTTCGACTACATCGGGCGCGCTTGCAACCGAAGAGAGGCAGAAATGGCTGATGCTCACTTTGTTGACGCCAGGATAGCTCCGTACATCTTTAAAGAGGCGGATTACAGCTTCCCTATTCACATTTAACCCTTTCGCGCCATATCTGAGAATATCTTCGGCGTGAAGTAGAGGCTGCCTACCCCATCTAAGGTTGACATCCACCTCGTTTAGAATTTGCCCAATAGGAATAACTCTGTAACGTAGCATATCTGGGATGCAGAAATCACATCCTCGCCCACACCCCCTAGCTACCTCTACAATGCCACATATAGTGGCTTTTCTGATAGTGGGTATCTCTTCTGTAGGCACCACTTCACCCCGTATGAGGCCAGGCAACTCCTCTCCTCTTATAGCCTTCTCAAATAAGGGGCCAACAACCTTCTCTCCCTCACCAATTACGACAGTGTCAATGCCCAACTCTCTCCTAACAGCCTCGTCTTTGAATTGCCAAGCGCCGCCGCCACCTAATATGATCTTAAGCCTTGACCTATACTCTTTGATTGCAGGGTGGTTGAGGAGTTCTCTAAACTTGTACGCGTTGTAAGGCACCCCACCAACCACTCCGATGAAGGTAGAGGTTGGCGGGCCGAGGCCGAGTGGGTCATGCTCCGTGAGTCCTATAACTTTTGTGTTAGGGCCTATCACCTTATCGAGGTGGTCAGGGTGAGCTACTATTATGTCTTCGGGTTTAAATCCATAATTTATCAGAGCTGCCTCGATCTTTCGAGTTCCAAGCTGGGCATAGTCGACGGAGCCGTCCTCGTTGACCTTGACTGAAGGGCAGAGGTAAGTGAAGAAGATCTCGTCAGGCATGAAGCCTCGGGGGCAACAGGCACTGAAGCCGAGAAAGACTGCATTATGATATTCACTCATCAGTGTCCGGCCAGCTGTCAAGACTATCTTGTAACCGCCATTTCCCATATGGGTGCCTCCCGGTTGGCTAATTTTTAATGGATCATTTTAATGTTATTTCTACTTTTCCTTTTATTTTTCAGTCATACGAGCTTGTTAGTTGATCCCCTCACGCCTCGGTTTGAGCAATATGAAGCTCTTATGTTATGTTTCGCCATCCATTTTTTTGTTTGATACTTGCAGTTAGGTTAATTCTTATAGTAGTTAAATCCTTAATATGTCAGTGGAGATGTTTAACCTTTAGAAGGTATTGGCTGGTAGCGCTATGGATACGTTTGAAACATTTAAGGGTCTCCTATTCAGTCTCTCTGTAATAGATTTACTCTTAGTTGTGATCTACCTATTAACTGGTCCAGGGACAGTTGGGGAGAAGGTCAAAAAGTCACACCTTAAAAGCGTCTCAAAGGTTTTTAAATAACTGGTCACCATCTAAATTCTTCGGCCTATAACGGTCAAAAGTTTATGCGAGGTAAGTTTATGGTCAAGAAACAGGTGGCAAACCTTTCTAAAGTTGCAAATGATGCCTATGTGGAGGCAGCACCATACCTTATCGACTCCGAGTGGGTTAGAGGCGTTGTTGAGGCGGGTCTTAAGAGGGTTAATACCTTTGAAGCTTTAGTAGCTCTTCTCGAGGGAGAGAGACCTAAGGAAACTGATGTAAATAGACAGACAGACTTGAAGATCTATCTGGCGTATCTGAGGAAGTTGGGGCCAAAGCCTTGACCCCAGAACTGGAACTTTTCTCCAACTTTTCAAAACCCATTCTTGAAGAGCTTGAGCGGTCGGGGTTATTAGGGTTCACTGAGATTCAGAAGAAGGCCATTCCAGCTATTCTCTCAGGAGATAACGTGTTACTGGTATCTCCAACTGGGACTGGTAAGACTGAGGCGGCGATTCTACCTCTGATAGAATTACTATTGCGGGCGCGTAGCGAGGGTTATAATCTTCGGGGGGTGTCCATCCTATACATCACCCCGCTACGTTCACTGAATCGAGACATCTTTAGGAGGTTGGCGGGGATGGGAGAGAGGCTTGGCATCAAGGTCGAGGTTAGGCATGGAGACACTCCCCTCTCCGTCAGGAGCGTGCAGGCTAAGGTTCCTCCCGACTTACTCATCACTACGCCTGAGACGCTCCAGGCGATTCTAGTTGGGCGAAGGATCAGAGAACACCTGAAAAGAGTGAGGTGGGTTGTAATCGACGAGATTCATGAACTAGCACAAGACAAGCGTGGATCCCAACTGGCAATAGCTCTCGAACGCCTCCAGGCTCTTTCTGGAGTAAACTTCCAGAGGATAGGTCTCTCAGCCACTATAGGCGACGTTGAGCTGGTAGGGCGATTTCTAGCCGGGGATGGCAGGTCGTGTCGTATCTTAAAAGTTGAGGCATTCAGAGAGATGGAGGCATGTGTAGAGAGCCCTTCCCCAAGCGACACAGACCGGGCTGTCGCAGAGAAGTTCCTAATCCCACCAGGGGTAGTGGCGCGGCTGCGGAGGCTTCTCAGCCTTATCAGAGAGCACAAGGCTACTTTAATCTTCACAAATACTAGAGAACATGCTGAATCTATAGCTTCCAAGATAAAGATGATCGCCCCCTCTGAGAGAGTAGGCGTTCATCATGGCTCTTTGTCTAAAGATTTGAGGATAGAGACCGAGAACATGCTCAAAGATGGGAGACTTGAAGCCGTAATCTGCACATCGTCTCTAGAGCTAGGCATCGATGTGGGTGCGATAGATTTTGTAGTTCAGTACATGTCCCCAAGACAGGTAACCCCCATTGTCCAAAGGATAGGGCGAAGCGGCCACGCTGTAAAGGGGAGACCGCGCGGCCTTGTGATTGCCACCTGGCCTGATGACATCTTAGAATCGGCTGTAATTCTGAGAAGAGCGTTTGAAGGTTTGTTAGAGGAGCCTCAGCTTCACACCTGTGCCTTAGATGTCTTAGCCCACCAACTTGTGGGTTTGGTCTTAGATCACGGCGTCATAAAACTTGAGGAGGCTTACGCAATAGTCAGGAAGTCCTACCCCTACTCTAATTTGAGTTTTGAAGATTTCGAGCGAACGGTGAAGCAGCTGGATGAGGAGGGGAAGATTCGTTTATTCAACAGCGTAATAACGATCGCTCCACATAGTAGCCGTCAATACTACTACGAGAATCTTTCCATGATTCCCGATGTGAAGCAGTACGCGGTCTTTGACTTCTCAGCCAAACGTCGAGTGGGCACCCTAGATCAAGAGTTCGTGGCTAGGTATGGTAAAGTTGGTAGCCAGTTCATACTCCACGGTCACGTCTGGCAGATACTTCAAGTGGATGAGGAGAGGTATACGATTGAGGTTGAAGGTGTAGAGCCTACAGCGGCCGCAATACCCGCTTGGGAGGGAGAGATCATACCTGTCCCTTTCGAAGTGGCACAGGAAGTTGGCCGTCTTAGGCGGGAGATAGAGGAGAGACTTACTCACAACCGCGAAGCCAGCGACCCACTCTCGGGTTATTCTTTAGATGAAGATTCGAGGAAGCAGGTTGTTTTCACTATTAAGAAACAAATTGAGGGGGGTTATCTAATAGCACATGATAGGCGGGTGGTTATCGAGCCCTTCGAGAATTATGTGATCATTCACGGTTGCTTCGGTGATAAGCTCAACCAGACTCTGTCGAGAATATTGGCCTCACTCCTTACATCGAAAACCGGCCTAGATGTGGCTATCCAGTCAGACCCATATCGGATAGCACTCATCGCACCCCACTCTATAGATTCCCAGACTGTCAAAGAGCTCTTAGTCGGCCTCGACCCTGTGGGAGCCTTACATGTCTTGGAAAGTACAGTTGATCAGACTACGCTATTCCTGTGGAGGCTGTGGCATAACGCGAAGAGGTTTGGGCTTGTCTCAAGGGATGCCGACTATCGGCTGAGCCATGCTAGGGCACTCCTCAAAGCGTTGAGAGGTACACCCGTGTACCAGGAGACTTTGAGAGAGATCTTCCTTGAGAACTTCGACATCCTTCACCTGAAGACTGTAATTGAAGGTGTAAGGTCTGGAGAGGTAACCGTGGATATCGAACCAATAAGAGAGATTGCCTCCGCATTTGCTTACCCTCTCCTAGACAAGATAGCTCCCCATGACCTCCTCCAACCGGCGAAGGAGAGGAGTGAAGTTATAGAGCTCCTTAAAAGCAGACTTGAAGCTAAGACCCTCAAGCTCCTCTGCGTCTTCAAAGGCGACTGGGAAGGAACTCGAATTGTTAGGAGCATCCCAGATAAGGTTAGCTGCCCAGTCTGCGGTTCCACACTAATAGCCGTGACCTCCAAGGACGATGAGGCGACGTTGAAGGCTGTTAGGAAGAAGCTGAAGAAATGTAACCTATCAAAGGATGAGGAGAAGCTCTGGCTTACTGCGTGGAAGTCTGCAAGCATAGTTCAGAACTATGGGAGGAGAGCTGTTGTAGCTATGGCGGCTCGTGGAGTTGGGCCCACTGTTGCCGCCCGTATACTCAGGCATAGCTTCCAAAGTGAAGATGGGTTCTATTTAGCTGTGCTCAAAGCTGAGAGAAACTACATACGAACTAGAATGTTCTGGGATTAATACGGAACATTTTTAGTTATCAGGTTTCGCGAGAAGCAATTAAAAAGCTGGGGTATCTATACGCTATAGGCGATACTGGTTTCATGAACGTCTGCAGGCCTATAAATACTCGTCTCCTCGTCTCCTCTGTTGCAGTCTTAACCGTCGCAATAGTAGTTTTAACCTCAAGCATTAGGCTGGGTTTCTTTGACCAGTACGATTACACTCTCACCAGAAACATCAACGGTTTACTCCACCAGTCAGCTGTTCCTATCACAATTCTATTTACTGAACTTGGTGGCAGTTGGGTCTGGGTTACTCTGATAGCCACGCTCTACTTCCTGCAGGGGAGTTACGGGAAGAGGAGCGCCTTCATATTGGCTTCAGCTCTTCTTTGTGGGATGGTGGTGGGGATATTACTAGACCAGATATTTTATAGGCCGAGGCCATACATGGTCCTAAGCGACCTTAAAATCTTACTCCTAAATCTGCCCACTGACTCTTCCTTTCCCTCAGGCCACACAATACGTGCCTTCTCAGGTGCCACAGCTCTCTCCTGCAGATACAGGAGGTGGTTTTTAGTTATGTTTCCATTCGCCTTCGCAGTTGGGCTTTCAAGAATTTATCTAGGGCTCCATTTTCCCTCGGACGTGTTAGGCGGAGCTTTGGTGGGAATTGCCGTAAGCCTCTGTGTGGTGTTGCTTGAGGGCAAAGTTTTCGGTGGTAGATTATTGACCAGACTTGAATAGTTAAGCTAAAATAGCATTTGACTTTTAGTTGTTGATCGATCCGTGTGGTGTTGTCTGTTGGTCGACTCAAAGATTCTATTACCAGAAGAAGAGATTCCTAAGTCGTGGTACAATATTCAACCAGACCTTCCTAGACCTATCCCACCGCCAATAAACCCGGCGACCAAGGAACCGATAAATCCGAGCGTTCTAGAACGTGTATTTTCGAAGGAGCTGATAAGACAGGAGGTATCTCAGGAGCGTTGGATACCTATCCCCGACGAGGTTCGCGAGTTCTATAGGCTCTGGAGGCCCACTCCCTTATACCGCGCCTTGCGACTAGAGAAGGCACTCAAAACACCGGCCAAGATATATTACAAATATGAGGGCGTCAGCCCGCCGGGAAGTCACAAACCCAACACCGCGATAGCACAAGCCTACTATAACATGAAGGAAGGTAGAGAGAGACTTACAACCGAAACCGGCGCTGGGCAGTGGGGCTCAGCGCTCGCCTTCGGCTGCCTAGCCTTCGGGCTCCAGGCTACCGTATACATGGTCAGAGCAAGTTACGATCAGAAACCTCATAGGAAGACGTTAATGCAGCTTTGGGGCGCTGAGGTTCTGCCAAGTCCAAGCGACCGAACTAACTTTGGGAGGAAACTTCTAGAGAGCAACCCCAACAACCCTGGAAGCCTGGGCATAGCTATAAGTGAGGCTGTAGAGGACGCTGTGACTCACGAGAATACCCGGTATACTCTGGGAAGCGTTCTCAACCATGTCCTACTCCACCAGACAGTCATAGGTCTGGAAGCTCAGAAACAGTTCGAAGATATAGGAGAGTACCCCGACATCATTGCAGGTTGTATAGGCGGCGGCAGTAGTTTCTCAGGCCTCTTCTGGCCCTTCTACTACGATAAAGCAGCTGGAAAAGCGCGGAAGAACCTAAGGTTCATAGCGGTGGAACCCCTAGCCTGCCCTTCCACAACAGGTGGCATATATATGTATGATCACGGTGACACGGCGAAGATGACTCCACTCCTCAAAATGTATACACTCGGCCACGATTTCATACCACCCCCAATCCATGCTGGCGGACTACGTTACCACGGTAAAGCACCAAGTCTGTCCCTCCTAATCAACGAGGGTGAAGTAGAGTCAAGAGCCTACAACCAGCTAGAGGTTTTCGAAGCAGGAGCTCTCTTCACTAAGACGGAGGGAATTCTACCAGCACCTGAACCCTCCCATGCCATAAGGGCTGTGATAGATGAAGCTCTGATGTGCAAGGAGAGGAACGAGGAGAAAGTTATCCTTACATTGATGTGTGGGCACGGGCACTTTGATATGAAGGCATATGAAGACTATCTAGCCGGGAAACTGCAAGCATACGCACACCCGAGAGAGGAGATTGAAAAGTCGATCGGAAGACTGAAAGGTCTCTACCCGTGGATAGACAGTCTCCCATACTGAGATAAATAACCTAAGCCGTGAAGATACTTCCACAACGTGAGGCGTAATAGGCATAAAGGTGAAGAAGCCATGAGGCCAAATCTCTTCACGACTTTTTTATTATTTGAGATTTCCTATTAATGTGAACCTCAATCTCGCCTGTTATGTTCCTTCTAACCTTGCCCTTCAGTATTTGGATCTCCTCACCCGGCTTGAGGCACTCAACCAGCTCCACATCGTCGTTCCAAGCAACTATGTTAACTCTGCCTGAACCATCCCTCATAGTCGCCTTCACCACCCTGCCCACCTCCTCTTGTTTCTCGAAGGTCTTCACAGGATAAATTCTCTCCACGACCCCTGAGATGTTAACCACATCCTTCCTCGAATCCAGTTGGGCTATTCTCTCGAAGAGATCATCCAACCTAGGATACATCGAATCAGCTTCATCTGGGGGAGATAGGGTCAGTTCACCTCTGGAACCTATATGCAGCTCTGTCTCCCCAGTTATAGATACTCTCGAGTATCCATGAGCAAACCTAACGATCCTATTAACCTTCAACTCTCCCACTATAGAGTCATATGCCTTCTCATTCCATAGAAGGACATCCAAGGTGGCCGTCCGGTCGCAGATAGTAAGTCTCCTAACCTTCCCTCTCGACCCATCAGGCCTTGTGAACTCAACAACCGGGTATACCGCCAAGATGCGGCCGCTCACAGTGACATCATTAAGAGATGGGATGACATCCTTGATCTGCAGGTTCGTTTTCAAGCTACCTCCTAAAAGTGGCACCCCAAGATCCGATGCTACCAAGAAGGCTGCGCCTTCATCATTTAAGAGATGCCGTGTCTCCTCCTTCTTCTTTCTCACAAGTTCTAGCAATTGCTCACGGCTCAGATCCTGCCGGTAAGCAAGTATCTTTCCCAGAATCGATTCTGCCTTGAATTCCATGTCTAGGCACCCTATGTAAAGGCTATTTAGCCTAAGCCACTTTTGGTGAAGACGTAACTAGCCATAAATGGGTTTTGGTTATTTAGCTGCGCTGAGACTGTAAGGCTGATATTGGCTAAATTAAGTGAGGGTGGTAAACATTACTCATGGGCGCTCTAAGGGAAAGGTAAATATATCGCCGAACTTGAGTCCTTCCTGACTGGAAGGTGGCAATCGAGCGATGCCCATAACAGACATAGTTAAGAAGACCATAGCTCAGCAGAGCCGCCTCTACTACAAGATCTGCAGGCGTTGTGGAGTCAAGAACCCATCTACAGCCGACAAATGCAGAAAGTGTAGAAGCAGCAACTTACGATGGAAGAAGAGAGAACTCGGCGCCAAGTAAGCTGAGCTAGGCTAAAATTAAATCTTTTCAGCTTAGACATCAAACATACAATATGGAGGAAGTATAATTTTATAGAGTCTAACACTTCCACCTTAAGTTGCGCTAGGGCCGGTGGTCTAGTTGGCTATGACGGCGCCCTCACGCGGCGCAGGTCGAGGGTTCAAATCCCTTCCGGCCCACACCAGATTTTTCCTTTAAGCTTATCTCAGCCGAACATCAACCTGTTTTTTGCATTGCGTAGAACTATGTTAAGATCCCACTTAACTGAATTAGGTTAAACTTGTAAATAACTCAGGTTAGGTTTTGAGAAGCAGGTGGAGGAAGCCATAGGCACAAAAGCTTGCGGATTACCTTCAGCCGTTTAGGCTCTGACCGCTAAGGTTACCTCGGTAAAAGAGCAACTTCAGGTTGGTTGAAAATTAAAGGTAAAGGGGGGTTTGCCCATCTCGGTGGATCGCTTACTATTTTCGCGTTTTTAGCTGCTTGCTTGCGACTTATATGGATGTTTGACACTCGGTTTAAGTTTTCTATTCCTCTTCAGTTACTTACCGATTTTTTCCACTTCTATTAGCCCCATTTGTCTGAGTTTATTTATGACTTCGGGGATTGGCAGTTTTGGCACAGCTATGCGCAGGTCATCTATTCCTCTGCTCCCGTCGCAAAGGTTCCAGAGCTCAATGACAAGGGGGTTCACGCGGTACTTCTTGCCTTGTTCATTCATTAGACCCTGCGAACCGTC